>CP119317.1:3600000-3900000 GCA_029203125.1 Candidatus Cohnella colombiensis | reverse complement strand
ATGTGCCGCTAAGATCGAGCACAACCGGCTTGTCCCCACTGCCACTCTGTACAATTTCCAGTTCTTCCAAATCGTTAAGCGAGCGGTTTTTCGATTTGAAAGTCAACACTGCGCCTACAAGCACGTCCGCATTGTTGTCTCCGATCAAACGCTTCAACGCCGGAGTAATAAGGTGTGGCTTATCGTCGATAATGACGACGTCCCCGTCGACTCTCGTAATGGTCGCCTGCTGCACCTTTGACTGGAAAATATCAAGCAAAAACGCCGCGATATCCTGCCGTTGCACAATTGCCTTCGGTTGGAACGCGCCGTCTTGCTGCGCATCGATAAGTCCGAGACGAACAGCCGAGGATACCATGTCTTTCGCCCAAGCGGAAGTGCTTCCGATATCGTTAACGACGACCGCATTGCCTCCGTGCGTACCTTCGCCATTAACGGCGCGTACGAATATCGCCGCGAGCTCTTCCCGGGATACCGGGTCCTTTGGATGGAAATTGCCTTTGCCGTCCCCTATCATCAATCCGGCTTTGCGAACCGCCTCTATGTAAGGAAGAGCCCACTCTCCCGTCCCCGCCTCAAGACGAGTATTGCTAGGCGCGGCTTGCGTATCCAATTGCAAAGATCTCGCTAGCAGAACAGCCAGCTCTTGTCGCGTCAGTGCATCTACCGGTCGAAACATGCCCTTTTCGTCACCGGTTAACAACCCTTGACGAGCAGCTTCTACGATCGCAGCCTGCTTTTCTTCCGAAATTTGCTCCATATCCACAAAAGTGGTCCGGTAGGGAACTTTGATGGTTTCAGCAGATACGAGTGATGGATTCGTTACCGTGGTCAAAATAATTGCAGTCGAAAGCGCTTTGATCCATTTATTCTTCATCGTCCAGCCCCCGTGTTTGGCTTTTATTAGTAGTTGATTCCATTATAATCTAGGCTGGAAAATCAAACCTCATGTAAGATTTACCTAAATGAATAGTAATTTACTAAAAACCCTGATTTGGTAGATTTGTCATATGATCTCTAGCTTAGGATCCCAATATATTCCTGATGATTGATTTTTGGCCAAAAATAATAAGCAGGCCTGAACCCTCGGGTCCAGAGGTTCTGGTCTGTTTTTGTCTGTCCGAACAAAAAAAGTAACCGCTCATTTTGAGGCTTTTCGAAGTTACTTCCACTGACCGTTTGTTGACTTCGTATTGATTTCTGGGCATAAAAAAATACATCGCCAGGGCATATAAGCCACATGGCGATATATTCAAAATCTCCATACTATTATGCCTTACTTTACCAGTAAATTTTTCTACATTTAAAATCGGGCACTTAGCTACTTCACGCGAAACGTGCGAAGCCCATACCTACGTATCAAAACAAACGCAACTAATAGGTAAAGCAATGTCAGAGTAAGAATAATCGCCGTAAGTAGAGAGCCTGACACTCGCAAAATAATGCTAACTGTACACGCAGACGATATGGCCATGTTTACTATGTAGTACAGGGGATTTTTCACATTCAGCTCCGTAGAATACGGTTGGAAAATGTAATACATAAATAAATGATGCACAGTGAAAAAGACAGACAGAGCTATTACACATATCCAAATCATGAGCAGCTCTCTACTAAGCCATCCCCCTCCGGTAGAAGCGGTGATAGCTGTAAGCGACACCCCAAGGGCGCCCGCAATCGATAGGTTCATTCCTAACACTTTTCCAAACCGAATCTGAAAATGTTCATATGCCTCGTTGCGATAAAAGCCATACCGGAGCAGACTGAGATCACAATTGTAGAACATCGTTTTGCATATCTTTTCTCCTACGGTCATGAAGTACATGATCAATCCCAAGAAAGGAAAGATAACTTCCAATCGCCATCCAAGGCGCTGGACTAGCTCTGGAAATAAGACCATGAGCAGCACTCCCGCCACACCGAATGCACCGCAGATGGCTAATCTTTTGTTAACCGAACCTCTGATTAGACTGCGATGTCTGACGAAGAAGAGAGAATTCAGATAGGCGTAGCCTTTCTTAGACTCTATCTTGTCCTGCTGCTCCCGCTCCACCTTATAATCGCTATCCTTCACCCTAACGCTTTTCTGCTCTGCTTCCGATATCATTTTACCTAGGTTAAGCAATGGGTCATCCCTTTTGTTTGCGGCATCAACCGCTTCTCTGTAACCGGAATAACGGGCCAGCTTAACCACCGCTAATAGACCACCCACCGCAATTACGAGGCTGGCAGGCAGACTCAGCAGAACCGTTTCAGTTGACGGTACCCAGTTGAACAGCAGCGGCAAATACGCAACAGCATAACCAAAAAAAATGACGCTCCAGACGATGACGTTATGCTTGATCAGCACCATGCCAGTTTTCTCAAAAAGCTTGAGATGCGCATACTCCGCCATAATCCGCCATAACGTTATCAAGGCTGTAAGTAGAACTGCCTCTGTAATAGTAGCTCCCGCAAGTGTTCCGAACAGGAGCAAGGCAGGCAATAGATAGACTAGAAATGTCACATAACGATATCCAAGTGAAGCCTTCATGTACCTCGTTGGAGACAATCTCATGAGCTTCACGGCTACATATTTTTCCCGCTTCGGCTCTAATACGGTCACATTGCTAACACAAGCCACCCCAAGGCTAATGATTGCGAAAATATGAACAAACTGCCGCAAGCTTTGTTCCTCTGTCAACCCTTCCCCTAAACTAGCAACGGGCAAGTAGACAAGTATCCCTACATAAGCGAACCTCATCATAAATCCCCACAACAGGGTAAGAAGAAACGCGATGACGGATACGGTTTTTTTGAGATTCAGATTGGCGTAGGAGCTTTCTTTTATCAGCTTGCCGATCAGCGGCAACTTCTGGATGTAATAAATGAGCAGATTAACCGTGATGGATATGCGAATAGTCAGCAGCGTATTAATCGTTCTAAACATGAGTCTCGTCCTTCAGCAGATTAATGACGGATTGCTCAAAATCATTGCTATTCAGCAGCTCAGACGGCACTCCAGACAATTTTCCATTGTTCAACAAGACCAGCTCATCGCACAGGTCCGAGGCCAATTGAAGGATATGCGTAGAGAAGATCAGAATGTGATCTCGCTTCATCTCCCGCAGCATATTCTTCATCTCCAAAGCGACAATCACGTCGAAGGAAGTAAGTGGCTCATCTAGTAAAATTACCGGCGGCTTCGTCATAAGGAACAACAGCATCTGCAGCTTATTCTTCATCCCGTGCGAGTAGTTTTTAATAAGCCTATGTCGGTCCTCCGTGGTCATGCTCATCATATCAAAATAATGATCAATCCCCTGGTCCATCTGCAGCTTGTCCCGGTTAATATCCATAAAGAACTTCACAAATTCATAACCCGTTAGAAATTCAGGGAGAATCGGCAGCGAATAGACATACCCGACATCCTGCTCACTTAGCTTCCGCATGTGGCCATTCTCCTCCAGAAGCACCTGTCCGCCTTCCGTCGCCATCTCTCCGCTTAAGCAATTGAACAACGTCGTCTTACCCGCTCCATTGCGACCGAGTAGACCGTAAATCTTCCCCTTCTCAAAGGTGAATCCTGCTTTCTGGAGCACCTGTTTATCCTCAAATCGTTTAACGATATCCTCTATGACCAAACGCAATTGTAACACCTCCGTATGTACGCAAGAACCTTATCACATGTTTATCTACGAAATAAGGAGCGACAAGGTTTCGTGGGGTTTGGGGGGACTCTTACTCCGAACGCAAGGAATCCCCTGGCCTGTTTTGTGGATACTCCAATTGTGGAATTGGCTTCGGAAGTGAAACATCATCTACATAAGCTATAATTTACAGCAATAAAAAGAGCCTCCCCTCTTCACAGCAATGCAGCGGATGCTCTCTTTGTTTCTTTGCTTGTTCTTTTTTATATCGCAATATTTTCACAAATGGTAATATTGGGATATACACCCACCATAAGGGGCACCCAAATGAAAAACCCATTCCTAATCGCATTAATCATCCTAATAGGTTTAACGCTTGTTTCACATGACACAACTGCTGCGACCACCAAAGGGCCTGCTGCAACTATCAATCCGATGACCATCAAGCAAAATCTTAGCGTCAAGGATGACAGAGGGAACAACTGGATTCTTAAGAATGCCGAGGAATATCAGATGAAATGGGCTTACGAGGATCCTAGTCCCCATCAAAGATTTAAAGGCTCAGTAAGTATCGGTGGAAAACTTCTGCTCATCACTTTTGGTGCCAATACAATGGCACTGAATTTGAACGGTAAAATAGTCTGGAACCCCACAAACTATTGGGATCGTGACTGGACCATTGGCATGGATGATACCACCTATTTTCTGGACAAAAGTGATAAAGACGAAGATTATTTTTACTCGTTCGGAATCGAAAGAATTGACGCTCAAGGGAATCACATCAACATACCATTTACTTCCGTCTCACCACCATGGAACCTACTAACAACGGGAGATGCGAAGGGCAATTTTCTGCTACTCTCTGAAGACGGCTTAACCTCTTATAGACCTGATGGCAAGATCGGTTGGCGGCTTAATAAACTGAATTACAAAAATCGCTCCTATAGTGTACTCAATATTCTGAATCTCTCCTCCGATAAGGAAGGATACTCGTATCTGCAATTTTACGATAAAATGCTAAAAATTGATCAAGCAGGTAAGGTTCAATGGAGCATAGCTCTCCCACCCAATGATCGTGATTACACTCAATATTATTATATAGCCGGTAAATACATAATTGGTTCGGACTATGGCACCATAATTGACGTTTATTCGCGTTCTGCTGAAAGCAAGGTCACTCTTGTGACAGATCCAAAGGTTCTTTATCGGCTGTCGAACGATCCTATCGATCAGCTAGGCGGAATTTATATGCTGGACGAGGAGACTAACACCTTAACGGACAGAGATTGGTTTACGGGAAAAACCAAGTGGAGCTACAAGCAGTCCAAATATTTAACATCAATAGGACAATCCATTGCAAAGTCAACTCTCCGTACGGATCCGACTGGAAATGTCTACTTCAGCGCCAATGTCGGCACCGTCTATGCTCTGGATCAGCGGGGAAAACCCCGGTTTACGGTTGTGATATCCAATAAAACCATAGGCTTTTCGGACATCATTCCCATATCTGATAAGTTAACAATCATCCTTAATAATAACCATATTGTCTGCATCGAGAAGAAAAGCAGTTAATAGGTAAAGCGACATCGTAAATTGAATCTTCCAAAAGGAATCTTAACCCTTATTCCGCAAGCTCTTCATGGTCAAATTCAAGCAGCGATCACCTTCAAACCAATCAATATAACCGGCTCAAGCGTAACCCAGGCCGAATTGTTGATTTGGTGTTGAACGTGTATTTTTCGAGATAGCTTGTTAATTTCAACATGAAGTTAGTTACCTTCGTTGAATAGGTGAGCATATTCGGTCCCTTGAACAATACCAACTTGTATTCCGTCAGATCCGTTCCGCATGTACTTTCAGAGATCGCTTGTTGACTCTGGATATAGAAAAATACAGAGCGATGGCGATCATTCCACCATGCTCTGTATTTAAGGTCAACATGCTGTTATACCTTGCTCGGTTCTGATTCGTCCCCAACAGCTATCGGGTTATCTTGCTAACTAATCCAATCACTCCAGCTGGCATATTTAATGGAATTGTTCGAAATTAATAAACAATAAATGAAAATTAGCCGATATTTTGGATAATAGATACTTTGCACATGAGGTGATTTATGCGTTCGACTCGTTTTCTCTTGATACTTTCATACCTCTTGCTAAGTTTGTGGTGGTATACATATTGGGCCTGCACACAATATTTCATTATCTTTTTTCCACCTGTATTTATCGTCTACTTCGGCTCGTTAATTATATTCCTCGCTCTTTCATTTACGCTTTTCCAACGCAGTAAGCGATGGTTCTCCGAGCAACGGATTGTAGCTTGTATCTTACTCATTCCACTTCTTTGGGTTTTTGTAGGTTACCGGTTGGTACAGGAAGCCGAACTGCGGATTTTTCCACCAAGCGAGTCAACCATCCAGTCTTTTGTGCAACGTGGGGCGGGGATCGGGCTTGAGTACCAACATATTGATATGTCCAACTTGGCTGTAGACTATCACCGAAAAGGAAGAATACTAGATATCCATGTCCGTTTTCAATCTCATCACTTCTCCGAATGGTTTTACGACTTCGATTCTCCCTTTACCGATGAGCCAGTTGGACCCGATGACTTTATCGAGTATGTACGGAGGTACTTTGTTTTTCCAGAACAATTATCATCCGTTACGATTGTACCCAAACAGATAACTTTATACGGGTATTGGGACGGTACGTTAATTGCAATAAACCATTTCGTCCTATTGGATGGTAAATATAAACTGGACAAATTCGATATTCCTTTGCGAATAATCGTGCAAGACTGGAAATGGTATTTAGAATATACAAATAACCAGATTCATGGGCAAATCTTTTTAATAGAAAACAAAGTCATTTCATCATTTGACAAAAGTTTCTGGTGATTCAATTCCGTAGGCATCTTGCTTGACTCCTTGTTGACTAAAAACAATAAAAAATACAGAGCATCAGCACCTTACTCGCCGAGCTCTGTATTCATTTTCTCACGCTATTACGCACATTTCCACTCTTATTCCTCTCCCGTGGCTACCTCATCCCCCTTATAGCTTATCCAATCGCTACAGCTGCCGGCTATAATCAACTGCGACTATCCTTCATTTCTGAACGATAACTTTCTGCCATCGCTACTGGTTCAAAATAAGAATTGTGACTGCTGGATATGCTCCGGCAGCAAGATATACTAGTGTTTCATCATTCTTAGGATAACTCAGAAGATACTCATTTTTTGTTAGCTTCTTCTTTGTACCTTTTCCATTAGCATCTATTATCTCATTCATAGTCATATCGATATCCGTTCTCGATTTGTTATGAGTATCCACAAGGAAATCACTAATAACATTGATTAAGATACCGTCTTTAAATATAAATTCGTTTTTACCTATTCGATAATTTTTATACTCATCCGATCTAGGTATCATTTGAATATCAGTACCTTTTCTAAGGTAAACATAATCTGAATTGAATGTAGGTTCCCCCACTTCGAGATTAGGAAACATGTTTAACATTTCCTGTTCGGATACTTTGGATATAAAGCTGTAAATATTTGCACCTTTGGTGCCGTGATCATCGGAGATGAGAAGTACGTTAGCACCAAGTTGATCAGCGATCGCTGGATATGGGAAATAGACACGGCCATTATACGTAATGGCCTCTTTCAAGTTAAGCTCCGCTTTGTATTTATCCGATTTCAAAGTAATCTTGGAAGCCGTTGCTTGAATGCTTAACCCCACGCTTACAGCAAAATCGCGCACTGGCACGTACCATAGACCGTTCTCACCAACAAAGCTACCTTGCCCCGTATACTTGATCTGAATCCCATTAAAATAAATGGCGGCTGGCACTTCTGGAGAAATTAATTGATTGTAGTCCCCCGAATAATAGGCACCAGTATAGGATAGAACGTTATAATGTTTGAGGTTTTCCGCCGCAGTCACGATTCCACTATTCAAATGCAAATTTTGGTTAACAACCTTTTTATCCGTCTCGAAGTTGATACGAACGATTTCATCTCCGTAGAGCCAGGTGTATAAATGATAGTAATTAATGTTTGCATAGATCGGCAAGCTATATCGTTTTTTTGCGGTTTTTGCGTCATACACGACGGAGGTATAGTCTACCGTATGACTCCATTTATTGCGATCAGCTGGAATGAGTCTAAGAATGAGATATTTCTTGTTTGGAGAAAAGGTTGCACTAGCGTGCTTCGTCTTATCGTGCAATGGATGGAACTTTCCCCCTTCCCAATATCCAAAAATGCTGTAATTATAATTTGGCTTCTCGTACCCATAAACCAGATTTCCGACTTGGGTGCCGACACTTCCCGGAACTTCGGCTTTTTCACCTGTATTGGTTAGAGACATTGTTCGAGTAGCATCATACCAAAAGTCTTCTTTCACCCATGGATATGCACCTGCTTTTTGGAGTTTTTTATAATTCTCAAAGTAATAAAGCAGTCTACTTCCTTTCGTTTCGTCCAAAAACTTATCCTGATACTCAAAATCATCATCTCTGGGTAGATGCCCTAATCGAAGGAGCAGCTTTTTGGTATCCAAGGAGTAAATTTTAACTGCTTTATCATTTTTGTCACTTGAATAATAGTTTTTCGGGAAGATCGCATAGCCGCGGAAGTTAGGGTAGAATTCTATGATTTCATCGCTTACTTTTACAATTGAACTCCACTTTTTAGTATCTAAGTCGAAGGAAAAAAGCTCGGAAAATAGCTGTTGGGTTGTCTTTCCATTCGTTTTTTTGGTTATTTCATAACACGAATTCCAATAAGCAATTAATTTGCCGGTTGTTTTGATAAGATGGCTATGATTACCGTACCCATAGCAGCTGGTCGATGCCTTCGCTCCATTTGGGAGTGAAATGGTACCTTTATCATATTCGTAAGTGTCGTACACAATATTGCCGGTTTCATAATCGCTTTGGGAGATCCTAACTCGCGGAATTCCGATTTTCTTATCTGGATAAATGTCATATCTAAAGTCAACTTCCGTAAGGATACCTACTCCATTCGATATGTTGTCCACATTCGCATCGATTGTCTTTGTTGGGAACAACAACATAACCAGTATTAGCAAACTTAATAGGAAATAGAATTTTTTCAATGTTAAAAGCCCCCCTCTAGCCTAAAACGTCTATGCTTTTTGCACTTAAAATTCGTTTAGCTACTGAAACTACCTTATCTCTCGGCACAATCCCTATTTTAGAATAGTCTTCTTCAAACGTCGTACCTTTTGATAGATCCTTACAGGTTACTCGTTTTATTGATGGAAGAGGTTTTAATACACCAAAACATGTTACAAGCTTCTTGAATTTTTTTATATGTGTCTCCAATAGATATGGCATATTGTACTTTTCCTGTCGTGGGGTAGCCAAAATAAACTCTATTAAAACCATACAATGAAAGGAGTCTCATTAAATCTCTCCTTTAAATTATTTTTCACACAATTTTCAGGCATTAACGCAATGAAAACCAAGCTATTGTGGTAGCACACATTAGCTTGGTTTTCATTTTTCTTTTCTAACTCCTTTAAATGGCGTCCTCTCGCTGGTTTTCATGTTAATGAATTTTCCTGTGGAAGTATCTCTCTCTACATAGAGACCACTGTGAGTTTGAGTTTGAATTCTCCCTTTTACCGCTCCAACTCTATACTCTTGATCAGTATTTTTCGCCATACTTCCCCTCCTCCCTTATCATCAACAATCATTCATTATGAGTAATAATTTGATTATATTTCCTTTTATAGATCTATGTAAATAGGGAACAGGAACATATGTTTTATTTCTACTATTTCCTAGCTTTGATTTCTTAGATTGAAGGTTACTTTCATGAATTCCCGAATAAATTCTTCTCGCGATCAAGTTGGACTTGAAGTTCTCCGGATGCTTGCTCTAGAAGCTCTCTCGAAAAATAATAATCCTGCCACTTTACGATTTTCTCATCTTCTACACTTAGATACATGATGCTATGCAAATACTCGTCCCCTTCACATTGATGCAATACGACAACGACATCTTTACCCCATAAGGTTTGACGCCTGGACACAAGAACACGGGGCTCATTCTGCCAATCTGCCAAACAGGATTTCACCATCTGATCTCTTCCGTAAACTCGGAAAACGGAGCCATCCTCTTCCGTGATGTTCTCATCTATAAGGCTGCATAGCGCTTCGACATCCCGTCGATTGTAATATTCGACAAAACTGTTTAGCACTGCGTGGTGGATTTTCGTTTGTTCATGTGGGTTCTCATCTTGCTGTACGGAACGGGCGTTTGCCGACCGAAGACACTGCCTCGCACGTTGAAGTGCCGATTTGATAGTAGCATCCGTTGTCGATAAAAGACTCGCTGCTTCTTTAATCGTAAAATCGAACACATCGATAAGCAGAACGATAACCACTTGACGAGGAGGCAGGGTGTTCAATAGAAACTCCATGGATTCGATTACTTCTTCGGTGCGCAAACTTCCCAATTTCATCATCTCCTCCTCTAATGGAATTTGCACCGGGCTTCTCTTTCTGCACTGGTCGATCCACGTATTACTGGCGATCCGAAATAGATAAGGCTTAGGATATAAAGGCTGGAACAACTGGGCAAGAGAGGCGTACGCTTTCAACAGTGTTTCTTGAAGTAGATCTTCCGCGTCCCATGGCGACTTAGTCAACAGCATGCAGTAGCGCCACAATGTTTCACGATATGGTGCAATCACATCATTAAATTTTCGTTGCAATTCTCTAGTGGAATGCTCCAACTGTTCTAGTTCATTGGTAAGCATGTACTTCCTCCTCATATTTTTCTTATTTATAATAACGAGAAAAAGAGGGTAAACGGATCACGCCAAGCAAAAAATTGTTTCCTTTACACATTGTTGAATCAATAGATATATATTGTTCGAGAAACAATTGTTTTGTACCTTCTTGAAGTATGTACCTCCTCTCTATGGGATCACGATGTAAACATTTGCTTCAAGCGATTGATGACTGCGAGTGGATTTAGGGGCATAAAAAATACATCTCCGTGGCGCGTGGGCCACATGGCGATGTACACATTTTGAAAGTACTGCTATTCGTCGTTTCAGTTCTCTTCGTCTCCAGTCGGAATCGGATTCTCACTGTAAGAAATCCAATCGCTCCATTTGTAGAATCTCACTTTTGGTAAGGTTTGCAGTATCTCGCCTAACAGCAAAAAAGGGGGTTCAATTGGAACTCCTTTTCAAGTTTCTTAGTCATAGAGCCCTGAATTATTCTCTTTAATACATAAATCATCGTTAATTTTGATGATAATTATTACAATCAACTTCAAAATTGAATAATAATCTGCTTCATATTGTTTCTCATCATTGCTATTAGTACCGTGCAAATACCTATTTCGAAGGTCATGACCATTAGTAAATTTTGTTTTGTTTAAGTAGAAATCAAAATAATCTTGTTCGTTTCTAGACAATAATGTACTTTCAAATGAAACATAGCTTCGGCTTGCTAAATTATCAATTACTTTTTTGATCTCATTAGAAAAATTCCAGTAACTTAATACATCCCTATAGTAAAGTTCCTTTAAAACATAGATTATTTTAATGTTAGTAAATTCTATATAACTATCATCACTTTCACGGATTAAATTATTATCAAATAACCACTTCATTCTCTGTATTTGATATTCCTTAAATTCATTTCTTGTTACCTTCTCTTTAATTATCAAATCCATAAAATTTTTATGTTTTTCACCTTTGCTAGGCAAGTAAAATATCCCACTTTGATTAGAAAACAACAGATATGATGCTGTTTGACACCACTTACTTGAAGGGTATACGTACTTTTTCTCATTTAAAGATTTAATATCCTTGTTCTTCACACTAGATGACGACATCTGTATCAATTCTTGATCAATTTCACCATCTTCAATTAGTACGTTGTATTGCTTAAATACCCTATCAATTTCAGGAAGGATAGTCCTGCACTTTTCAAAATATGAGGCATCTTCTGATGGCATTTTTACTATGAAATCATTAATTTTAAATTCTTTTTTAACATAAATTTGAAAGAACCACTCAATCATATCTTCTAATCTAACACCTAGCACACTTAATACTTTTGTATAACTATAAATCTGAGCGTTTCCAATCATTTCTCTAAATTCAAAAGCAAATGATGTATTGTAAATGTGTCCCCCATTAGGACTCATTGCATATTCTAACGCACTCATATCATTTTTCTTTGAAGCGAATACTAGGCGAAACCTATCGTCGACAAAATAAAACAAGTAAATAAAATTGTTCCAAAGTGTTGGGTAGTCGAGATTTTCTTCTAACCATTTACGACTTACCTTAATATCAACCATATTTCCATCGGCATTTATTGAGATAACTTCGTCTTGGTCCATCGGATATGATATTGAAACTCCTGACTCAATCCCAGTTCCTTTACTAAAGATTTTTTCTTCCTCTTCCTTAGCTTTCCTTTTTGCATGTAACTTAATTTTATCAGGAATATTAATACCTTTACTTGGGGGGAAATTTACTATTTTCCTCAAATCATTTATGTTCACGTTCGGAGAGTCGATATAATCATCAATTAAACTTAATGCTTCTTCCTCTGTTAAAGAAAGCGGTAAATATAATTGACTCTCTTTTAGATACTTAGAAATTATGGTTTCGGCATTTCTAGAATCACTTAGTATAATTTCTCTAACTACAGCATCGAAATACTCTATTAATTTCTTGAATTTTAGAACTATATAGATATGTACATATTCTTTGTTGAGTAAATCCTTGAAGGCATCTTCTGAAATCCCTTCATAAATTGAAAAATTCTCTAATATCTCTAGAAAATCTTCGGTATCCATAAAATCAACATCATCGTACAACAAAATAAAATTGCTTTTATTCTCACCGATGAACTGACCTATTTTTTGTTTTATTTTTTTCTGATACTCCTTAATATCGATACCAGTCTGCTCAACAATGTAATCAGCAATTCGTTTAATAGCTATGTACTTTATAATATTATGAAAGTCTATCAGATCACTAATGAACCAATCAGTTTCAATTGCATGTTCATCAATTTTTTTAATTATTTTATCAATTTCCCAACCACATGCCATATCATATTCCGAATAGAATTTTACATTACTCATATTAATCACCTTCGTTAAAATTATTAAACAACGTTTTGATAACTGGATCATTACAAAACTATAGATGTATCTATATGATATTGGATATTTTGGTAAAAACAAACCCCATTATGGTACGATCTCACTTTCACAAGAGACTTAATACGTCCCTCGCTTTTATATCGTCTACACTCTAACAGAGGTAAGAAACAGTGATTATTAATTTATGGAGACGAGGGAATTTGAACACTCCTGTCACACTTCCTCCCGCGATTTCGCCAATTCTCTTTTACTATCATGAACTTTTGTCTCCGATTCACAACTATTTGTTATAAGGTTCCGCGTGATTAATCTTCAACTATTAATGTTGACTTTTCGTTGATTTGCCCCTGATAATCTTCATTTGTCGATTCATTGCATATTATTGTTCGATAAACATTGAACATGCTATATACAAAAGGATGAGCTTACATTCTCTGATGTCACGATGTAAACATTTTCTGAAGCCCACTACTGACTTGGAAGCATAAAAATACATCGCCGGGCCGTACAGGCCGCATGGCGATGTATATAGCGAATAAGTGTACTAGTTATCCGTCTTTTCGGTTTTCCTCGTCTCCGGTCGCAATCGGGTTCCCCTCATAGCTAATCCAATCGCTCCAACTTAAGGGACATAGAGCGCTCCAGAACAATTGGATCAACTCTCTCAGAATCAAATGAAAGAACTCTTCCATCTTGATCATAAACTATTCCATCTACTTGTTTGTGCCTAACACCTTGTTTAATTAATACCTGAATCGCTCGAGATACAAGTGCGGGATGGCGATTAATATCTCTTGCAATTCTATAATGGATACCAGGTTTCCATGGCTGTGGTGGTAATAATGAATTAATCAATGTGATGAATTCCTCATCCAATACCTTTTTCCTAGCTAACCTTGGTTTTGGTTCAAATTCATTCATTGGATCTTTTCTTTTGTAAAATGCTTCATAGTCTTTTATTCCATTTTTCTTAGCGGCTAATAGGCACAAATTCGATGTAAAATCTTTCTGACGCCATAATTTTTTTTGCCAATGTGCTTCTAGAGACTCAGAAATTAATTCCCAAGTTTTTTTTATTTCAACTGCCTCATATTTTGCTAAGTCAAACATGATAAGATCATTAATACTAAAATTAAATGTACCAATTAATCGAGCAACAGTAATAAATGCTGTTAATTGCCTTGTGCTTTTTAAAAAATTATCATTACTAGTTGATTTTTTAGGGCGAAGATTCTCTAGTTCAAAATCTGTGGCTCTCATTATGCGAGCTAATACTGGCCATACTTTTAGATTTGTTTTTTCTGAAAAAACTAATGCATAATTTTTATCATTTCTCATAAATTTATTTTTTAAGGAAACTGCCTTGTGTGGTTGTTTTAAGATTAAATTCACAAAAGCTGATGCTAAATATAAGGGATTAAAAATAGATGATTTCGGAACACCTTGATTCAGATAATAATTGATTCTTCTCTCGTAATATAGTCCATCACTATAGAGTATATCTTCAATATCACGTTGAATTTTATCTGTGGCATGTAAAGATGCTAATGCAACCTCTGTTTGATTATTTGTCGCCCTTATTATCTCATCCCGAACTTCGACACTATTAGTGACAATAATTTTAACTAATACACAACGATCAGTATAGTCGGAACCTACACCAGTAAAATACCTATAAATCGATTCAGAAGTTTGCAACCCATTTACAATTTGTACATTTTCAATATGTATAGTCTTTCCTACAATGTTTGCTGATGTTGCTAAAATAGTAATACCGTTATTGAGCCACCAAAAGTTTGGGCTCTCAGTTGATTTTAATGTATTTAATATATCTCCATTAACCGGATTTAATCCCATATAATCTCGTACGTTCGAATCAAACAGATACATTCTTAATTTTTGCTCTTCGTCAGTTAAAAACTTATAGTAGTCATCAATTTTTGTAAGAACAACATATTGTTCCCCTTGAGACAGGGATTCTTGAAACGATAAATCTAAACCATATTTTTTTATTTTTCTATATGCGTTTAGTAACTCTGTACAACCCCAAAATTGAAAAGACACTGAACATGAACTAAAACAATTTTTGCAGATACTTTCAATTTGTCTGGCCCTTGCACTTATATTTTCTCCTATATTATTAGTATCTCCTCGAGAACCGTAACTCAGTTTTATATTAAATCGCGCTAATGTTGAGGAAAGCTTTTTGTATGCAAAAATAAAATCTTTCCTCATCTCCAAAAGATCATTGTTATAGTCCCCTTTTAAATCCTTTTCAGTAATTCCGAAATCAAAAAGTTCTGTAAGGCTAGCAATTAGACTATCCAATGTTTGTTGTTTAAATGTGTCATGGTGCTTGCAAGTTATTATATGTACTTCCAACTCTGCGTTGGCTTTGGGCCAAAAAAAAGAATCAGTTTCTGTAAGCAGGTGTCCATTAACTATAATATAAAAACCATCTATTCCACCGTCGTTTCTACCATCAACTGACCCATTTAATATTTCATCAGCAGATAAATCAAAATCCTTTAATATTTGTTCAGTTGCTAGAAATTCAAATGCCTCATCTTTAAGAGTAGATGGAATTTTTTCATTAACACGTTCTTCCAAAATTCCATCCAATAATATAACATCATTCTTAGCCATTATTGATCCCTTCATTTCTGGAATATTTCAAAACATAAATGGATATATTAGTCATCGATTTAATTCGACACTTTATTTCCCTTTCCTGCAATGGGATATATAGCCATTTTATTATAGGGATTGATAGCAGAACATGTATATTGTCGTAGAGTACCAAAAACTTGTTGACTCCGAGTTGATTACACGTGGAGGCAGCATTATATGTTGATTCGCATAAGGAGAACGGGGGTTGTACACCACCATAGGGTAGTGTTCCACCTTTGTCTATCTCTACAGGGGACAGACCGTTCGTTAGTTGGGCCTGATCTGTAAGCATTTTTAGAAGTTGAATGTTGATTCGTTGTTGACTTCGAGATACAAAAAACATCGCTAGTCGTATAGACCACCTAGCGATGTATTCGAAGTTCTAGTACTGCTATATGTCTTTTCCGTTCCTATTTCTCACCGGTCGCCACCGGATTCCCCTCTTAGCTAATCCAATCACTCCAGATGTCGTCCTTTTCTGGCATTCTTCAATTATTAATATCTTCATTCCTGCATTACTCAAGGGAGTTTAACGATCTTGTCCTTGTAATACCACTTGCCTGTGGAATCAATATAGCCATTGTCCGTTTTGGTAACAACCCAAGCAAACTTGTTGTTGTACGGTTGAACCTCAACAAATTCAAATGAGGTCAGCATTTTACCGTTACTGTTAATTATCGCCCAAAGCCCATTTTTCTTCACGCTGGCTAAGCCCTCTTGAAAAGGAGTAGCATCTTCATATTGTGGAGATATTAACAACTTGCCTTCAAGATTGATATAGCCCCACTTTCCTTTTATTTTTATAGGGGCTAAAGGGGTATTTGAAAATGCTTTCGCGTCCTCGTACTCAGGTTTTATCATCCAAGCCCCGGTTTTATTTATGTAGCCCCACTTACCATTCTGATTAACAGCAGCCGCTTGTCCCGTAAAGGACCCTACGGCTGTATACACCGTTTTAATAACGACCTTTCCTTTCATATCGATAAATCCCCATTTTCCATTCGTTTTTACGGCCGCCAGACCATTGGCAAATGACTGTGCCGATGAAAACTGTGGAGCGATCGCCATTTTCCCAGATAAATTAATATAGCCCCACTTCTTACCGTCTAGTACTGGAGCAAGTCCATTGGCGAAATTGCCCACGTTTAGATAGCGATCTTGACTTATAAATTCACCCTTTGTATTGATGAATTGCCAGCCGTCCTGATCTTTAACTGCAGCTCTACCTTGATGAAAATCCTTGACAACCCTGTAATTGACCGAAAATGCAGGTTCCCCGTTAACGGTAATAAAAGTCCATAAGTTATTGGAAGCACGATGAACGGCTGCGAGTCCTTCCGAGAACGGTTTAACCCGATAATAAATTTGATTGTCTTTCACGACCGAGCCCTTGTCATCCAAGTAAGTCCATGCATAAGTCCAATCATTGGGGTGCCAAGGGATAGGCAATACATAGGTTACAATCTGACGCGTCATAGGAACCGGAGTGGGAGCCATTACTTTTGCGGATTCATTGGAAATTTGCCCATTATTGTTATTTCCCCACTCATATAGCTTTCCATCTCGAGTAAGGGCAACCGTAACTTCTTCTCCGCTCGTAATATCTGCTACATTGTCAATCTTACTTAGCTTAATAGGTCTAGGCCGAGGTTCCGTCGTTCCATCGCCTACCTGACCATAGCTATTCGGACCCCAAGACCAAACCTTTCCATCTTTCGTTACTGCGCGAGTTTTCGAAACCTGAACAATGTCTGTTAGGGAAGACATCGGGATTGGATCTGGAAAGTAGCTATATTCCATTGTTCCGGTTCCAATACTTCCTTGATAATTAATGCCCCATTTTACAACAGAACCATCTTGCAGAAGTGCTATACCATCGGATAAGGATTTTACGTTACTTAAACCTTCAAACAGAACGGGTGAGTTTACGATTTCCTTCTTGCATGTATTGCCGCTGCATTTAAACACCGCACCCCATCTCCACACGTTCCCATCCGATGTGACGGCGAGACTTTCATTGAAGGAAGCTGAGATTGCTGTGACATCAGAGAGTAATTGAACTTGAACTGGCAATGCTTCGTCATCGCCATTTTGGCCGTTCCCCAGCTGACCGACATCATTTCTTCCCCAGCCCCACACCGTGCCATCTTTGCGAAGAACCAACGTATAATAGGCGCTGTCTGCTATGTCGATTACTTCCGATATCCCCTTCACTTGTCTAGGCTGTGAGTCGCCTTGGTTTGCGCTCCATACCCATACTGTTCCGTCTTGTTTTACGACGGTTGAATGATCATATCCTGCGTCAATGAGTTTTACATTCTCGAACCCTTTGATTCGTACAGGTACGGTATGATAGCTTATGTTGTCCTCACCCAGTTGACCTGAGATATTATTCCCCCAGCCCCACACGTTTCCCTTATTGTCTAAAGCCAAAAAGTGATAATATTCTCCTGCAACATCCGTGAACGTCACGTTCTGACTACTCGTAGTAGCAGCTGATACACCAGCATAAGGCGTCGCACATAGCAGTAAGGCGCAAAGAACGAGTGTATGGAATCTTAACTTGGAATATATTAAGCGCATCTTGAAAATCTCCTCATCCTTTAGAAATTGTATTTAAATCAAGTTTCGGTGCAATGGGTATTATTTCCTTCATTTGTATTGGAATTTTGGAAATGTACATTTTGTCAACAATATTCAAGGCTGGTGGGGTTCAGCACAATTAATATTCAACTCTAAATGTTGACTTATCGTTGATTTGCTTCCAAACAATCCTCTATTGTTGATTCAGTACATTTCTTAGTTACCAGTCGGCGGTATTATTATCAAGCAAAAGTAGGAGACACTCTAATTGAGAACACTCCGCAAATGCTTCCAGAAGCCGATTGTTGACTCTTTGTTGACTTCTAGCCATAAAAAATACAGAGCAACGGCATCCCTCTCGCCGTGCTCTGTATTGATCTTCACATACTAATATGTGCCTTTCCATCCTTATAGCTCACCGGTGGCTATTGGATTATCACCATAACTAATCCAATCGCTCCAGCTATAGATTAGGCTTGTGATACGGTTCTCCCGGTAAAATCGAGGCCAATTTGCGGGCTGGTCCGGAGCTCGATGTTAATCTGTACGTCTTCCAATTTAAGGCGAGCGCCCTCGCTCGATCCCTTTTTCAATCTATTTAGCCGAGTACGGCTTTCAGATCGTCCGGCAGTTCGACTTCGGTGTTGTCGTAGCCGCTGTATTGCATGTCGAGCGTTTGTGTGGCGTTCAGCTTATTGTTATCGCCATACGTCAGCTTGATGATCTGATCCATCGTAATCGATTGAATGAGCGACGTTTCTTCATCGATGATGATGACCATGTTTTGAATATCAACGGACTTCAGTTCAAGCCCTTCGAGCTCCGAATCTTTCAGGTTATCTAAGAAGTAAGAGGCGATCGCTTCTTTCGTTTTCTCCGTAGGTTCGGCGACGGAAATACGGATTTCGCCGTCCTTCGTCTGGGCGGTCATTTTGTTGGCGTCGTCGAGCAGCATTTGCAAGTAGACGTTCGGCTTGTCGTAATCCATAATGAGCGAGTCTCCCAAGTAGGAAATCACTTCGGGATCGTCGATGTTGACCCAGTCTTCGCCAAGCTCGTCGGTTTTCATATAATAGGAATCATTTGCGCGGTAAAATCCCATGTTGAAATGAAGCGCCGGGCTTTCGATGGAGCCGTCGAGGTAAATTTCATGTGGTTCCTTATTAACGCTAATGTCGGACGTCGCGGTTTGTTTCATTGAGGTGCCTTCCATCTCAACGTTTTGCACGACGTCCATATGGATTTCAAGGTGATTGGCTTCATTGTGCGCGTCGATCGAGGCTCGAACGGCGTCTTTTGCTGTGTCTTCCGCAGAAGTCTTTTTGCCGCAGGCGGCAAGGACGAGCATGAGGGCGAGCATGAGGGCGGCTGGTGCACAAATAAATTTAATCCGTTTCATCACTTCTATCCCTTCAGGTATCTTTTTCATTTTTCTTCCTATGACAGGAAGAATGACGTTATTTTATCACATCATAAAGAAAATGGCATGACTTTTGTCAAAATGATGTCGACGCTGATCTACATTTGCCTCTCTTTACATCCAACGGTTGGGGGATCGACATGGCACAGCTTTATTACAAATACGGAACGATGCAAAGCGAAAATCTTTATCGACAGCTATATACAGATAAAACAATTGACCAACCTGGGGAAGCGTGTGATGAACACCATCATTCGGGACTACAAACGGCGATAAGCGAACGAACCTCTGACACCCGCGCCGGAGGTTTCCTTTTTTAAGAGAGTCCCTCCACCGCCTCCACTTCAAAAAACTTGCCGTTACTTGTGATACGGTTCACCGCGATTTATCTGCAAGCCAACATTGTTGACTCATTGTTGATTTGCCCCAATCAAAGTTCAATATGTTGACTCGATGGATGTGTATGTTCGAAAAGCAATAACTGTGAACCTTTTAGAAATGTGAAATCAAATTCTTTGATATCATGATATTAACGTTTTATGAGACCGCATGTTGACTCTGTGTTGATTTCAGGTAGAAAAAAATACATCGCCTGGGCGAAATGTTCACCTGGCGATGTACTCAAATATTTAAATACTGTTATCCATATTTCCGCTATTCTTCATCCCCAGTTGCAACCGAATTCTCACTATAAGAAATCCAATCGCTCCAGCTAAAGATTTCAGCACTCTGATCGCTAAAATTATGATGGAATGGCTTTACATATGTTCTACTTTTAGTACATCTTCAATTACTTTTAAAACTAAAGTTAGTGGTGCGAAATACTTTCTAACCTCATCTACTTCAAGCGAGCAAATCCAATCACAAAGTTTTGTCTTTTCTAATTCTCGAATAATACTAATAGCAGAGTAATCGTCAATTCTCTTTTTTTCTCGATAAAATGAATCTCTCGGGAAATCTTCAGGTAAGAACAATAGATTTTCTATGCCTTTTCTAAAATAATCATTTTCAGGGTTGACCGGCATCGCCCTAACAAATAAATTATCATAATCTTCATTCTTTTGATTTGTATCCGAATCATATAATAAGATAGTTTTTTGTCGTGGTATCTTTGGATTCGCAAGAAAAAACGACTTTGTTTGATTTAATGCAGTATCACCTGAAAATTCAGTTTTTCCATTTTCTGTTGTCCTTCCAATCCACATTATTTCAAGATTCAAATCTGAAATCCCAAATACTTCTAGCGCTTTCTGTAGGTATTTCTCGTCAGTTTCTCCCTCAACAAAAACAACTGGCTTTTCCAACGAGTTACCAAAGTCTATATTAAATGCTTTTCTAACGCTTTTCTCTGAAGTCCAACCAAAGTATTCTTGTTTATCCGGAGTGTTTACTACTCCTTCGTCTGATCTTCTTAAAACAATAACTTTCTTATTTATTCTAGTCTCGTTATGTATTATGAACGGTGAATGCGTCACTACTATTAATTGAGATGTTTGTTTACCTGCCTCATCAGTAAATAATCTTTTGAAAAAGTTCAATATATTGATTTGCCAAGTAGGGTGTAAACTTATTTCAGGTTCATCAATTAAGATTAGTGCCCCTGTACTACTCTTAATATCTCTAAGCAGAAATCCACCTCTAAAGACAATCTGTTTCTCTCCAGAACTCAACTGTTCAATTGAAATTTCCTTTCCTCGTTCTTCGAATAGGATTTTTTTCCTGTTTTCTATGTTTTTCGTTCCTTTATAACGCTTGTATGGAAACATAAAGTGAAAAGCATCTTTAAACCTTTTCATCCTGATATCAATCATATCTTCTGGGGCAGCATGCCCTTTGTTATTTCGAACCCATGCTGATAGATCACTATCATCTAACGCTTCAACATCTACTAAAAGTTGAGCTATTTCACTTGCTAAATCTCCAGAGGAGCGAGTACTTGTTTGTAATTTTTGATCCAAATCCTTAGATGTAACCGATTGAATTACTGGTGGGTTAAAATTAATCTCTACATCAGAGAAGATCGATTTAAATATATTGCGATATTCCTGACCTGCAATATAATTTCCCGCAAATTCATGCGATACGCCTTGATTGTCCACAAAATAAACTCTCATATAATCCCAATTTCCATGTAGTGAAAAGTCAAAGCTTAGTGTTACTTCATTATTGTTAATTCCATCAGAAAAAAAGTGTGGTAGTTGAGTTTTTAGTAATTCAGTATCTTTTGATTCTATCTCAATTGTAAATATTCTCTTTTCTTTTGATGGTACAGCAGGGGGGGAAAAATTAGAAAGTTCATAAATCATGTTTAAAATTGTTGATTTCCCTGTTCCGTTTTCACCAGCAATGACTATTGTATCAAATACTTTCCCACCTTCATCACAAAAATCTAATGTTAGGTTGTCTACTATAGGATTGTTTTCAATTACAATTTGCTTTATTTTCATTCTTCAGCATAACTCCTCAAAATAATTTTTCACTTGTTCGATCTACGCTACTCACCAATTGTTACAATTATATCACCTCGATTTTTAGATTGAAATATTTACAAATAATAGATTAATTATGTAATTCATTAAATCGAAATCCTTTAGTTACTCTTATAATATGTGTTGATTTAAAGTTGACTTGGACCAGGTAAGCTAGAGAATTGATTTCAACAATCATAACTTTGTAAAAGTTTTCTAATTAGAGCTTGTCCTCACTTAAAAATAAGGTGCATTATGTGACACTATGTAAAGTACCGGTCTGTTGACTCCATGTTGAATTAATTCATACTTGCAAAAAATGTTGACTTTTGAGCTAAAATACACCGTTAACTTACTATAAAACGAGAACTAGCTCCTTGGCTATTTGCGTAGAACAATACACAAGAACAGTCTCTGTTCGCATTATTTACGACAAGACCGTTTTTGTGTTTTCACAAGATTGCTTAAAATATCGTTTTTCACAAACATAAGTAATAGAGATGCTATAAACAGAAGGAGCCTATACAAAGAACCGGAAAAGGAATAACATTTTCTTCTTATTTTTTCTTTTCAAGTCCGTTTCAAGTTTTTTTTCTACACATTCAAGCAGCTCGTTACATGCCTTATCGATCTCTAATGCTGACTCTTGCAAGATTTTTACTACATTATCATGAGCTGCGTCTACAGCAATTTCAGGGGTTGTTTTTTTAGTCAATAGACTCTCTATACCATATCTAAGACTCTCAAATATGCCTGGATTAATTACCTTTGTAACAACACTAGACAGGTGTGACTCGCCGGATTGAATTGCAATCTGTAAGTTGTCAAACTGACGCATGAGCTCAAACGTTTTTGCAATTAAATCAGCATCGTTTTCAGCATCAATTTCAGAACTATTAAGAAGCATTAGTCCTGAAAGAAAGCGCCGCGATCGGTATGATCCTTTCTGTTGTTCTCTATACGATTTATTCATAAGTAATTCTTGCTTCATAACTTGAAGTATTTTGATACGCTGATTAAGTTCATTCCTTATAGATTCATCCCGATTAAATTTTCTCGTCAACTTTGCACCAAGCCATAAAGCTATTAATGGCATTGTAATCCCAACAAACATTGAATACCAATCCAATCAAAATTCCCCCTTCTTTATTTCTTCCCATGTTTAATACTTCGTAGTATCGCATCTATGTTACACGTGTAGTTAAAACCTTCACTCTGGATTCCAAGAATATTGCATATCATGAGCGCATGTTTGTTCATCTGCGTCTCTTGAAACGCATAAGCATCCTTTTCTGAAGGCCGTCGAAGATATTCCTTGATATGATTGGAATCTAGTTTTTGCTCGGCCTCTTCCAAATATAAACCTTTCATATGCTGCCAAGCATGATTTGTTATTTCAATCACAATTGCGCCCCCTTCTACAACCACCACTGTAATGAACACCCATAATCGCTCGATCCCGGTATGGACGCGCCTTTTTACGGATATACAGCAACGGAAGTCGATCGGTAAACCTTGCATTCCAAAATTCCCCATACTAGAATAGTGGTAGATTGCAATGACATACCTACTACAGAGAGGTGAACTATATGGGATGGCATTCTCACCATGTTAACGGCAAAAGGCACACTTGGAACGTAGAAAGATTGTATCCGTTGGCTATGGAACTTCCAAGCGTGAGAGTAAAGATCAATTCGATTCCAGGCCTGGATGGTGATTGTTGGTTTAAAGATGCAAGTGATCCACGTGCACGCATTCCTTCCGTGCGTAATGTCGCCCAGCATTTCAAACAAATGCTTGATGCTGATCTAAGCTATCCAATCATAATCAGCGCGAACGGCCAGCACCTCGTTGATGGAAATCATCGCGTTGCGAAGTGCCTTGCATATGGACATGAAGACATTGAAGCTGTGTATATGGAATTACCCGAGCCAGACCAAATTGATTAAGCATACGAAAATGGCGACCGCCTTCTAATTGACAGGGTTCATTTCCCGTCGCCACCAGATTCTCCCCATAGCTAATCCAGTCACTCCAACTGCGATAGTTACTTAAATACGGTTCTCTACGCTGTCTGTAGCAGCAAGTAGGACTTACCGAATTACTAATCCAAATCAAGACAAGAATGAATCTTATTTTGCCAGCTCGTCAAAAAGTTTCAATTTCTCTTCATTCTCCTTTAATAATTTCTTGAATGGTTTCGTCCAGCGTAGCTTCATAACAGTGCTAACAATCGAATTCAGAATTGAGTCACTAGTGGTTTGCGTGAAACCTGAATGTAGTGAAGTTATAAACTCATCTTTGACGGTATTGCGCATATTTCGATCCAGTACTGATAATGTCGAAATAATCTTAACAACTTTATCTGGCACATTATCGTGTTCCAAACCTAGGTTTAATGTTTTGAGATACAACGCTGTTGATTGGGTTGAATAGTATTTCTTTGCGTAGTCAACAATATTAACGAGAGTATCTATACTTGTTGCTGTATCAAGTTTTTCGCTTAGAGCCGTAAATACATCATTAAGCGAATATTTAGTAAGCTTAGCAAAAACCTCCTTCAACACAGCAAACTCTTCCTCGTCATCGAACAGTGGCAATGATTCATTCGCAACCTTATCAATTTGTGGGAAATTATTGAAGCATTTTGCAACCACATCAACCAATAAATTTCTGTCAGTCGCACTATTATTTAGGGAAAACCCGATCAGTTCTTTCATTTCGGAAAAATAGCCGAACGAATTTTTAAGAGTCTGCAATACCATATTCGGATCTGTCGAATTCTCTAAATGAGATACTAAGAACTTGTGATATGCAGTTCTTTCCTTAGCTTCCGTTGGACGCATGTTGTTGTCCATCAGTATTTTAAATGCTTGTCCAAACTCGCTATCGGATATATCGGTCGTAAGAAGAGGGAAAATACGAGTAAATCGTTCTTTTGATAAAACCTCCGTCAATCTCTCAAATGCATTTAAGCATTTCGCTCGGTGGGCGTGGAATAGATTTACTAGTTTATCAACGTAAACATCAATGGTCTCTTGCTGGAGAACATATTTAATTAAACCAATAGCTTGTGATACAAATTCAAAATACACATATTGATCATATTGATAATAATAATTTTGGCTAATGTTAGTGCTCGACAAGAGTGTGTTTGCTGCAAGGTTTTCAAAATTAGCTTTGTAACTATTGTCAGATACAAGTGCAGATATTACACCCAATTCCCGTTCATAGTCATTGTTAGCCTCATACCGCGATCTCGTGTCAAGCTGATCAAACAACTCGGCTCGAACATCCTCTGTGAGATAACAGCTTATTTTCCCAAGAAGTTCATCGTTATCTGCGTTTTCAAATACGTCTAACACAAGCTCACTAAGAGTTTCCTCAATCCTAGGGAAATATCCATTCTTCCCTAAGAAAACAAGTACATCATCCATTAATGCCGAAGTCTCATAATTCGCAGTAAATTTAGTCATAGCCTCGGCATTATCATCATTAACAACATATCTTAGCTTACTAAGCAGTTTATGAATGTTTTCAGAGTTTTTATCGTATTTGTGGACGATTATCTCGTTAACGATGTTAGTTGCTAGTGTTCCGTCCAATTTTGAGCATAGTTCTGCGGTGAACATATCATTCAGAATTTCTAATAGCGCTGGTAATTTGAATAATGGGATGACGCAATTAATAATTGTCGAAAAGTCTACATCACCTGTTAACGTCTTAAAACTCATTTTGAGTGATTCGATCACATCAGCTTTATAATCGTTTTCGTCTGAGATATGAGTACATAGCTTGTTAAACCAAT
Organism: Candidatus Cohnella colombiensis; assembly: GCA_029203125.1. Lineage (GTDB taxonomy): Bacteria > Bacillota > Bacilli > Paenibacillales > Paenibacillaceae > Cohnella > Cohnella colombiensis. Next base: position 3,874,252 of record CP119317.1, on the reverse strand, counting down.
TAGCACCCCAAAGCATTGCAAATAAAGAACTATCAGAGTAGTCGAGCAGAGGAAGTATGGAATGGACTGATATTCCCTCCTTGCGACAACAAATGTTAATCGCACGTTTGATTGATTCTTGTGCATCGGATGATAAACGCCCGTACTCAGGAATGAATATTTTTAATGCGTTAGTAATCATGTGCTCCTTTACATTTTTCTCATCAGCAATGGCCGAGAGATATCTCTCTACCAGTCTCATACCGTATTCCTCGCGTTCCGCTCGTTGTGCAGCATATAGGACATTATCCGGCGACAAGGAACGTGACAATTCTGTAACATCTGTATCCAACTCAATAGATCGTTCAATAAGTGCATTTGCAAGGGGGATAGTATATTCATCATCTACGACAGACACTATCGGATAGCCTGCTTGTAACGGTAATTCTGTAGCTGCACATTCTAAAATATACGAGATTACTGCCTCAGCTATTTCTGGCTTCTCTCCGAGCATAGTTTTTAACGTAGATACATTACCACTCTCTAGCGCGGCAATTGTTCTACGTTGTTGTTCATCACCTGTTTTGATACTAATCGCATCTTGCGCCAAATAAAGAAACGGTGCGATGTTATCAACACTATATTTTGCTCTGCTTATAAGGAAATTGAGTAGCGGCTCGTATGTGGGAAATACACCGATAACGGTGTTATCCTCGTTATACTTATAATAACTACGTAAGTCTGCTGGAACTTCAGTCAGTGCGTACTCATTTTGAACTACTTCCACAAAACGCGTGATATATGAAAAATCTTTGAATAACAAGTCGTAAAAATGATTGAAATCTGCTTGCAGAACGGTTAGTTTGGCAATTTGCTCAATACCACGTTCTCCAGTCAGAAGTCCTCTTTCCACTCGTCCTGATTCTTCGCGCTCGCGTGCAATTAAGTAGTTATTTACAAACCCATTAACAAGTTTTTTAACTTGGCGTGGAGTTGTAACATCCGAATGGATAATTATTCTGCTCACAAGCCGATCAAAGGTTTCTTCCGGGCAAAAATCAATAATGAAGTCAGGAATTTCTCGCTTAATTAGGCTCATCGTGAATTGCTTAATATCATATTTTAAGAGCGGAGGTAGGTAGATTTTAAACTGAAATAGCTTGTCCAGAATTAATTCACTTTCAATGACATCACAATCTTCCCCGAATTGAGTTTCGCGCCGTTTCTCCAATGCACTTTTGATTATTTCATCGTCAAACGGTACGATAAACACACAATTCGGTAAATTAACAAATGCTTTAATTGAATCTAGTGCTTCGACAATTTTATCAAGCCCTAATCTGTCAAGGTCATCTATAATAGTTACGATTTTCAAGTCATGATTGTTTTTGAGCTTGTCAGCAATAGAGTTTTCAAGAAACAACTCGTAATCATCCGCTGTCTCTAGGGGAAAGTTAAACTCGAACTTTTTGGGTTCTTTTTTCCGATACTCACTGTGTAATGCAGTCAATAATGTAATCAAAACAGGCAGCAACAAAGTTGTAGAAATATTTTTACAATAGCTTAAAATTACTTTCCACCAAAAAAGTGAATTAACGGCAACATCATTGGTATGAGCCTGAATTAGTTTGTATCCAACAAATCCTCCAGCTGTAAACAACGAAATGACAAATATAGGTAGACTATACTTACGAAAAGCTTTTCTAGCTGTCACCCACCATTTCGTTTTTACAGCTGTGTTTGTAGGTGAAATGGTATTATTAATTAAATCAGAGAATGTCCTTTGTATTTCGTGGAAACTTTTTAATTTCTCACCGCTTATACCTTGCCATAACTGCTTTAAGAATACTCGCCGCATTGATTCCTTTTCATACTTCCAAGCGTTGATTTCTTGAAAAAAATAAGAATCACCGCCTCGCAGCCGATTTCTAACGAGGTTAATCAGTGAGGACTTACCTAAGCCCCACTTCCCAATGACGGCAATATTGTACGGAGGCTTGTTTGAATCCAATATGCGTTCAATTACTTTCGATATATCCGAATAATTAAATAAGTCGTCATCAATTCCGTTTACGGAAGCATCTTTAATGAAGTACTTCTTCGTTTTCAATTTCCCCATAATATCTGCTCCTTCTTTTCTTGTAATCGCGTCCTTTGCTCTGGATGCACCTGTCAATCACCCTGTTGATAGCGATCCATTAATTACAGTTCATCAATCTTATAGTCAGAGTAACTCTCATAGTAGCAACGACCTTTATATATCTCTCTCAATTATGATTCTTGCCGGTCACTTTATTGATGAGTAAGTGCCGAATTACCAAATTTTATTAGTCAGAGATCCATTTCTGATAATATTGCTCTTTATCGATCGAATTCCAATCTACAATAGTTATTTTCGACATAATTCCACATTATTCCTTTTTATTTTCTAAATTTGATCTGTAATTACTGTCCCATAAATCACACATAGCATTCTTGCTCAAAGGAACATTCATCTTGTTAAAGAAACAATACACTCGTTGATTCGGTGTTGAATGGTATTGTTGTTTCGTTATGTTGTTGATTCATATGCTGCACCCGGGTTTTTTCCATAAAATAGTTTCTATTACCAGCTCTTTGTCTGTCTGTATAACACATTTACGAGTATACAAGCGAGCTTTCGGTCCAACCCATTCTGTAAATATTTTCAGAGACCACTTGTTGACCCTGTGTTGACTCTTGATAAAGAAAAATACAAAGCGATGGCGATTATTCCACCATGCTCTGTATTCAAGATCAACACCCTGCAATCCGTCCTTCCGTCCCTCTTTATCTCCAACAGCCACCGAATTCTCCCCATAACTAATCCAATCACTCCAATTGCGATAGTTGCTTATAATACGGTTCTCTACGCTGTCTGTAGAGGCAAGTAGGACTTACCGAGTTATTAATTCAAATCAACACAGGGGTTAACCCCATTTTTCCAGTTCGTCAAAAATTTTCGATTTACCTTCATTCTTCTTTAATAGTTTCCTGAATGGTTTTGTCCAGCGTAGCTTCATAACAGTGCTAACAATCGAATTCAGAATGGGTTCACTAGTAGTATGCGTGAAGCCTGAATGCAGTGAAGTTTTCGGATTAGACTGAATCGAGAGAATATTTAACTAAAATACAAACCAAAAAACCTGCAGTTACTTGTGATAAGGTTCAACGTACCACCCAAAAGGCGAAGCCTTCCGTATCTACAGGTGATTTCGCCAAAAAATATTTAGACATAATATTATCATTAAACATATTCGAGGAACATTGCCCTAGAAATTTCCACTTGAGGCGGAATTAACTCATCCGGCAAATTGGGTATTTCCCCCCATTTTTTGATTTGATTCATCAACTCCTCACATTGATATCCTGCTATCTTGACTGGGGTTTTCAGCAGTTCGAGTAACTTATTATACGCACTTGAGACTATTGCATTATCTTCCCTATCAATAAAAATTTGTATTTTTAAGATCCAATTCACCAATTTATTATTTTCATTTAGAATCAATATTTCGTCTTGCCGATTATCAAATAATCTGAATCCAATAATCTTATCATCTAAGTATGAAGTAACAATAAATTTATCTCGATACCTTCGAGAACCTGTTTCTCCAATTATTTTTCTTCTACCCTTCTTCCAGTACGTTGTAACATTCCGCTTATTTATTATTTTTTCTACTTTATATGGATATCTGTCGTTAAAAACTTTTATTGATCTTGAAAGCATATTTAAATCATCTTCCAACAATGTTGGTAGATCAGTGTCTTGAGCAAGGTCATTAATAGTAACAACATCTGTGCGAGATTTATCATACCTCAGAGAAATATCAGTGATGGTTGCGAACTCTTCCAGACTCTCAAACTCATTAAGTGAAATAACCTTTGTATCTCCATCAATATACATTCTAATTAATGGATAATCTTTGAAATGTAGAACTAGTTGAGGCGCATGGTCTAATATTGAATGAATATAGTGCCAGCCATCAGGTGAATTATTCACGGGGCTATTCTTCAAATGGTTCTCTACTATTTCAATGAATCTTTCTAATATGACTGGATCATCTAAATCATTCCCCATTTGATCAATATGTTGTCTTGAAAGATTTTGTTTATGGCTATTTCCTCGATAATCGATGCGAAATCGAAATGGCCCCGAAGGGTAGGGGCTTTCAGAAAACGCAATTCCATGAAGACAAGTTAAATTGTTGGGTATTTCAGGCAATTCTGCGAGAGGGTGACTCTTGATGTAGGTATAATTTGACCATTCCCAATGATCCCATCTATCAATGTTATTCTTAATTACACTGAACACATAAATCTCACCGAAAACTCCTTCTCTTTTAATAGGATAAGCTGAAGTTCTAAATTCAACATCTTCCAAAAGAGTTGCGGAATTATTAATTAACTCCCTATGGTTTTCAGCCTGAATTAGCGTTTCTTTCCCATACTGGTTTATATAAATAGGAAACTCTACCTTCTTGCACCACCCGGAAACTAAACTTACTAATTCATCTTCACCAAATTCTATATCTAATAATATATCGATCTTCGTACCACTTATTCTTCTATCACTTCTTTCTGTTAGAAGGTAACTTTTCGGACCACTAAGCGTTAATCTTACCGATCCTTCACCTTGTTTGGAGTTAGCTTTATATGTATCAACTGTAACATTTTCACTTACAGCAAACACAGACAAAAAGCCGACTCCAAATTGACTAATTGGTTTGAAACTATAGTTTCTTTGAAAATCCTCAGAAGAATAATACGATCTGCCGACCTGCAAAAAATATCTCTTTATAATTTCTGAACTCATTCCTATTCCGTTATCTTCAACAATTAAAAGCTGTTTTGAATATTCTTCACCAGAGAGGGGATGCATAACTTTTAATGATTCTAACCTAATATTAATTGGATACTTGTTTCTTATCACTTCATCTATTTCATTAGAATAACTAGGTAGCGATTTTCCCTCTTGCTTTAAGTCTTCATATATCTTGCATCTTGTTGCATCAAATGCATTTTGAAGTATCTCTCTAAGGAATTCTTTTTCATCCTTATTAACATCCAGTATTAATCTTTGAAATACTGCGTCATGATCAAGTTCGAATTTCCATTCTGAAGGAATATACTTTGCAGTATCGTTAGGTTCAATTTTTATAGTTGAGTTATTTTTCCCAATGGTCACCACAGGTGCAATCCATCTTGAATGTCTGCTGACTTTAGACATTAATATTGAAGCATTATTAATTTCCTCCACAAGCCACTGACACCAGTCTTGAAGAAACCTATGTTCATCTTGAGTATTACATTTTGCAACTAATTCTATTCTGTCATACGCTGTTAATCTATGATAGATTCTTTGATATTGTGTCCAGTGTGCTAAACTGTCCGCCGGTAGAGGACATGCAGCATTCAATAAAAGTGGACATGCTCTATCATATGTCATATCCAACAAATCACCGATTCTAAGCAATATCGCCAAAAATCTTACATTAACTTCTTCTCCTCTAATGTCCCTTCTATCAGGATAAATGTCGTTATTATCTAATTCAAAGTGCTTTAATCCGTGGGCTACACAAACATCAGCAATTGTTTTAAATAGAGCCGGATCATCAAACGAGAACTTTCCTAATAGATTATGATTCTGAACTAGTATGTCAACAGCTCTAATATGGTGGTTTTTGCGAATATACTCGGCAATTAAAAATCTTGTTTGTAAATCTGCTATAAAATCTTTAACGCTCTGCTCAAGGGTATCGCTCGTTCTAGTTACTTCAATTTCATCCCATCTCTTTTTTCCACTACCATTCACAAATATTCGCCACTGCTCGGATTGAATAATTTTTAGTTTTTCTTTATCAGAAACGACCATTCCTGAATCATGTAAATATGCTGATACAATAAGAATAAATACCTCAACACTTGAAAGTCGTAATACTGGCTGCTCAAATTCATTATCCTTGAAAAGCAATTTAGACATCTGTAAAATAATTTCTTCACTGTGCTCTACCGTATGTCTAGTATAATGAGGAAAAGTCTGAGGTATGTATGATAACCAGTTCGCTACAGATTCTTTTAGTTCAAGGATTTTACCATAATATAAAGGGCTTTTGGATTTTAGATATTGTACTAAAGCAATATCAGATATTTGCATAATCATTACTCCTTTAGGTTAAGATCAAATTTATATAGATTTTAACTCTTAAGGGATTATTTTTCCACAAAGTTGAATGTAGAGCGATAATTTAGTGCCAATTTATAAAACCTCTATTTTTCGCCTTACTTATGATACGGTTTAGCGTGAGTAATCTTCAACTTTAATTGTTGACTTTTCGTTGATTTGCCCTAAGTAATCTTCATTTGTTGATTCAATACATATCTTGGTTCAAGGAACACTGAACAAGTTATTAAACAAAAGTATGAGAAAACTTTCTGTGCGGTCACGATGCAAACATTTTCTGAAGCCAATTGTTGACTCCGAGTTGACTTTTCGACATAAAAAATACATCGCCAGGGCGTATCTGCCGCATGGCGATGTATTCAAAGATGATGTATTATTATACGTCTTTCCGTTCCTCTTCATTCCCAGTCGCCACCGCATTCTCCCCGTACGAAATCCAATCACTCCAACTACCCGCATATAGCTTCACATTGCGGAAGCCCGCCGCTTCCAACGCCAACACGTTGGGGGTCGCGGTTACACCCGAGCCACAGTAGACGATAATCTCGTCTTCCTGCGACAAGTCGGCGAAGCGCTCCGCTTGCTCCGCCGCAGCCTTCCAGCTCCCGTCCGCACGGCGGCCGTCGCCCCAGAACCGATTGATTGCCCCCGGGATATGCCCGGCGACTGGATCAATCGGTTCCACTTCCCCGCGATAGCGTGGCGCCTCGCGTGAATCAACCAACACTACGCCCGCTGCACCCAGCCGTTCACGCACATCGTCGACATCGACAACCATATTGTGTCGTACCTCGGCCAAATATACTTTTGGGAAGATCACCTTCTGATCTCCCGTTACTGGACACCCTGCCTGCTTCCATGCTGTGAAGCCTTCGTCGAGCACATACACCTCGTTATGCCCAAGATAGCGAAGCAACCACCACAGTCGCGATGCCATCGCACCACCCTGATCATCGTAGGCAACTACGCGCATCGTCCTGTCTATTCCCGCTTGGCCTAGACGTGCAGCTAATTGCGCCACATCCGGAAGCGGATGACGTCCGCCGTGCTCCCCAATCGGAGCCGATAAGTCCCGCTCCAAATCTAAGTACACCGCACCTGGAATATGCGATTCATTATACGCCTCTTGACCCGCATCAGGCTTGCCCAACTGAAAGCGACAATCGACAATAACAACATCCGACTCATATAGCCGAGCCAACAACCACCTCATTGATACGATACTACTCATGTACAATCACGCTCCACAATCTAGTTACTCATCTATACTTCAGTACAATCACACACGATCGACGCACCAATGAGCATCCGACTCCATATCCCATGTAGCTCCGAACGACCGTAGTCCGACTTCAACTGCTACCACTTCGCATATGAAACCCATTACGCCCGCACGTCACTCCGAGAATCCCCGAAATTAAGAATCCCGCGCCAACAATAACGTTACCTAAACACTCTATTCTTTTGACTCACTATCACAGCTGACTCCATAACGTTATGCCATAACTCTATATGATCATAATTCCGGGGTTCAGTGCAAATTTGAGACGAATAACGCTACCACACAACTCTATTCACAGGATTCCCCCAATATTTGCAGGAATAAGACCCTCCCATAACGCTATCGGGCAGAAGCAGCTAAGCCGCCAAGCCCTGACCCGCTTTCGCACTCTTACTCCGAGATACACTCATTACCCAAACGATTACCGCGAGCATTAAGATTCCGAATCCAGCTAACAGCCACTTTGTAGCATCAACACCATACTCATCAAGGAACCAGCCCGTTAACTTAGGCATTATCGCTCCGCCAATGAGTCCGAACGCCAATAATAGGCTCGTCGTCTTCTCCGTCATGCCCGGTACTGCTCGGTTCGCGAACACGAGCGCGACTGCGAACATACCTGACATGGCCAAGCCTGCGAGGAATGTCAGCACAAAGGTACCTGTCACATTGCTTACGCCAGCCATTACTGCAAACAATAAAGCCGCCGATACACAGGTGACCAACATATAGGTTTTGCTACCCCAGCGATCCGCAGCATGTCCCGACACCATCCGCCCGATGACCATCGCGCCCCAAAACACGCTAAGCGACAGCGCAGCTGTCGAATCAGACAATGCATAGTCCTGAACGAGTAATGATGGCAAATAGTGTACAAAGCTCATTTCGAAGCCTACGTATATCATGAAGAATATGGCACACGAGCCCAATATAAGAACCATCCGCGAACGGCGCATTGTCGACGCCTTCACCTCTCCAGCCGAACCCGCAATTTCCTCCGCAGGAGTGTCCAATATTTTCGGCCAGAACAATACCCACAGCAGCAGCGTAATGACCGACAGCACGCCGACGAATGCGAATGCTGCCACCCAGTCGCCGACCTTAATGAACATCGCACCAACGAATGGCATAATTAGCGCACCTGCACCAAAAGATACCTCAACACGGCTCATCGCCACATTGGCATTTTTGCCTGCTGAACCGATTATGAACGCGCCAACGGTCGCCTCCGTCATCCCAAAACCCATCCCAACTAACGGCGCAACGGTCAGCATAATACCCCAAGCGGGCTGAAGCGTATATACAAACTCAATAATAACCATAAGTCCAAGGGCGGTTAGTAGCATCCCTTTTTTTCCAATTTTACGAATGAGCCATGGTGCCATCAATACCCCGAGCAGCCCGCCCAGAAATTGATGCATAACAAGCTGTCCACCATCCCCATAATGTACACCATATGCGTTTACCATCGGCTCCATTACTGCACCGACGACCAATTGTCCTAACCCGACAACCAGATAAGCCATACAACCCAAGAAGACAAGCCGGGCCATCCTATTCATTCCCCTTTCATTGCTGAGCCTACAAGCTCAATGTTCTCATCATACCACGTCAACTCCCAATCCACTATTCCACATTGTTGCGATATTGTACTCTATTTTGTTATCCCTTTTTCGTTATAATAGCCCATAGAGAGGAGTGATCTCATGCCTACAAACGACTCTGCGAAAATAACCCCAAAGCTCCACCTCGTCAACATGACTGCAGAGGAAGCGCAATCGATTAGTCGTTGGACCTATCCCGCACCGTATGATTGCTACCGTTGGCCCGAATGGGGGGAGATGTTACGCGAGGAGCGCGAGTTCGCTGATCCACACATCCGCGAGGCTCAATATCAATCCGTCCACGATGACAGTCATACCCTTGTCGGGTATATTCAGCTGTTTCCGCTAGATCGTGCGATCCGTATCGGACTTGGACTTCGCCCCGACTGCTGTAATCAAGGCTGGGGAGCCGCGCTCACAAGGTTAGCGATAGATGAAGCTCTTCGCAGGCAGCCCCATGCTGAAATCGATCTTGAAGTGGAAGAGTGGAATAAGCGCGCCATACGAACGTATGAGAAAGCGGGCTTTACGATTACAGATCAATATACGAAGCGTGCGATGCATGGAGATGTCGCTTTGTTTTGCATGGTATATGGCATATCGCGCTAGCTTCCAACATACAAGTAAACTAGACACCACGGTTGGGCGAATAGACAACAAAGCATTCACCATCACCCGAATAGGGAAATTCAAAAAGGAGGCTTTTCTCTTCCAAATGAAAGCACTCAATTTGATTGGCCTAATTCTCATCATTCTAGGTGGCTTGAATTGGCTTATCGTCGGTCTGTTCGATTACGATGTTGTGTATGAGCTGTTCGGATCGATTGATGAAGTCGGCACTCGGATCGTGTACATCGTCATCGGAATTGCTGCACTCTACGCGCTAGTATTAATTCCGAAAGTCACCAAGGACAGCTAGCCCACACGACGACAAAAAAGCTGAACCCCCTCGGGTTCAGCTTTTTTAGATTGATCTACGCCAACTGTGCTGCATTCAGCCGCGCATAAGCGCCACCGGCAGCGAGCAGCTCCTCATGTTTGCCCTCTTCAGCAATCCCATCCTCGGTAACGACCACGATCCGATCGGCATGGCGAATGGTCGCCAGTCTGTGCGCAATGATGAGTGTCGTCCGGTTGTGCGACAGCTGCTCCAGCGCCTGCTGAATCATCGATTCCGTCTCTGTATCGAGCGCAGAGGTTGCCTCATCCAAGATCAGTATCGGCGGGTTTTTCAAGAAGATGCGTGCTATTGACAGACGCTGGCGCTGTCCGCCCGATAGCTTCAAGCCCCGCTCGCCGATGAACGTATCCAATCCATCCGGCAATGCGCTAAGCATCCCTTCCAGATGAGCTTTGCGAGCTGCGTCCCACAGTTCCTCTTCTGTTGCATCGAGCCGTCCGTACATAATATTTTCGCGAATTGTACCATTGAATAAAAACACTTCCTGCTGTACAATCCCAATCTGATTGCGTAATGACTGCTGTGTCAGCTGACGAATATCTATTCCGTCAATCGTTACAGCACCCTCATCAATTTCGTAAAACCGTGGGATCAGACTACAAAGTGTCGATTTCCCTGCACCTGAAGGACCCACTAACGCGACGGTCTCTCCCGCCCGGATGGTCAGGTTGATGTCCTTGAGCACATGCGCGTGATTTTCGTATCCGAATGTCACGTTATTAAACGCAATATTGCCACGCAATTGTGGCGCTTCCATCGCATCTGGAGCATCCTGCACATCCGGCTCGGTATCCATCAGCTCGCAAAACCGCTTAAAGCCCGCCATCCCCTTCGGATATAGCTCCAGCAAGAAATTGATTTTCTCAATCGGCTTCAGGAAGATGTTCACATACAAGAGGAAGCCAACCAATTGTCCATAAGTCAGCTTACCTGTATACGCATACCAAGCACCGAACACGAGCACGACAAGCATAATGAACCGTGTCAGCATGTAGATGCTTGCGCTACTGAACGAAATCGTCAAGTATGAGCGTAGCTTCGCTTTACGAAAGCCCCGATTGTTCTTCGTGAACCGCTCGATCTCATAATCTTCATTGCTGAACGACTTCACGACGCGTATGCCTGAGATGCTGTCTTCCACACGCGCATTGACTTCCGCAATTTGTTCAAACATCATGGTCGCTGCTTGATTTAGCTTTTTATTAAAGTAGATGATGACCCAGGCGAGGAACGGTACAACAATGAACGTAATGAGCGCTAACTCCCAGTTGACCATGAACATAATGCCGAACACGCCGACAAGCGTCATGAGCGCAATGAATATTTCCTCTGGACCATGATGCGCCATTTCGCCGAGATCGAACAAATCATTCGTCATTCGGCTCATAATTTGCCCGGTCTTCGTATTGTCAAAGAAGCGAAAAGACAGCTTCTGCACATGCTGATAAAGCTGCTTCCGCATATCTGTCTCTATGTTAATGCCTAGCATATGTCCCCAGTAGGTCACAACGAACTGCAGCAGCATGCTGATCAAGTACATCCCAAGTAGCCCTACGCATACCCATGTCACTAAACCCCAATTGTTCGTAGGCAACAGCGAGTCGATCATCCACTGCACCCCTACAGGGAACGCAAGCTCCAACAGCGCAACAAAAATTGCACAGATGAAATCGAGCGTAAACAATCCTTTATACGGCTTATAAAAAGCCAAAAAACGACCGAGCATCCTAGTTCCTCCACCATGTCTATACAAAATAACATTCATAAATCTGCCCAATCTATACTCTTTGGATGATTTATAAATCGTACGCCATTGCGGAGTTTATGTCTAGCTTTGTTAATCCTCCCGAGCTCCATGTCGTAAGTCGCAAAGTCACTCGTCGATAATCAATGGAGATGAACGGGTGATGCTGTACCTGCTCTGCATGTAACGCCACCTTGTTCACGAATGCGATCGCCTCAGGGAACGTCGGGAAAAGATATTTTTTGCTCAACCACTTGTCATCCTCTACTGTCCAACCCACTAATGCCTTGAGCCCTTCCTGCAGTTCCGAGTCCGTTAACAGCGCGTGCTTCTTCATGGACACAGCCTCCCTTTTCGGATGTAACGACTTTTGCTTCTGTTCTTATTATACGCTCTAACACCCCATATTTGCTTCGGTATCGCTCAAGCAGTCTGATCCATGAGGGGCTAAATACAACGATAAAAAAAACATTGGCCGTCGCATGCAAAATTTCGAAAGGTAAGCTGAGTGCATATTTGCCGACAACCGCCTCCCAACTGTGTGTCTGCACCCATTGGTCGATTGCCAGCGTTAAGTTCATAATCCATCCGAAGAGGAATCCCCACAGAATACCGAAAAGTGCCAGCGGTACCCGCTTCCGGCGCCATTCACTTCGATGAGCGAATAGACCTGCCGTATAGCCCGCCATCCCCCACGCGAACATTTGCCACGGTGTCCATGGGCCCATCCCCAAGAAAAAGCCCGATACAAGCCCGGTTGCTGCGCCAACCATCCATCCTGCCTCTGCTCCGAACACGACGCCCGAGATAATCGCAATGAAAGTAACAGGAGTAAATCCGGGCAATAAGGTGGCAAAAGGAATCCGGCTCACCGTCGCGACAGCTGCCATGACCGCAATGAGCATCAGTTCTCTCGCTCTACGCTCACTTCGTTCAAAGCGCAGCAGAAACGGGAGCATGGACAGCAATGCGAGCACAAGACCGATCAGTAGCGAATTGCCCCGCATTAGCGAGACATAGGCAAGTACAACGTAAGCTATCGCAATTGGAACAATAATGAGCTTGGAGCTGAGAAGTCTACGAGTGAGTGCCATCACGTATGCTGCACCTCCTTATCACCCACGGAGCTGATCTGCTCCATAAGCCGATGAAGCGGTGTTGCGTAAAATAGATTCCCGTGGAAAAACGATTCCGGCGCGCCGTCTGCCACAATCTCTCCGTCAAACAACAACGAACATCGATTGACATAGGTCGCAGCGAATTCTACATCGTGAGTCGCCATTACCAGCGTAGTTCCATTAGCATGAATAGATTGCAAATGACTTGCGAGCTTTTGCTTGGATAGGGGATCAAGCCCTTTTGTAGGCTCATCGAGCAAGAGCAGCTTCGGCTTACTCAGCAGTGTGATCGCAAGTGCGCCAAGTTGCTGCTCCCCGCCGCTCAGATCATGCGGATGACGTGTGAGCAGACGAGTAAGTCCAAACCGTTCTACAAGCTCCCGCGCTTCCTGTTCGGTTGTCCCTGCCCTGCGAGCCGCTGCTAACAGATCGTCAAGCAAGCTTTCGTGGGCGAAGTGGAGCACTGGGTTTTGTGCTAAATAACCGATTGTTGCAAACCGAGTCTTCTCCTTGATGCGCTTGATCGCTGTTCCTTGAAGTAGCACTTGCCCTCTCTGTGCGAAGCGCAGTCCGGCAAGCAATTGCATCAGTGTAGACTTCCCGCTCCCATTGCCCCCGAATAAGGCCAGCCAGTCACCTTCTCGAACTTGCCATTCGAGTCCCTTGAGCACAGCAGGCATATGTTTCTCGTACGCAAAAAATAGCTGATCCGCACATAACAGCTCTGTTGCCTTTACGTTCGAAGCTTCGGTATCCCTCTCGCTCAGATGCACCGGATTGACATGATGCAGCAGCATCCAATCTCGCGCTTCCTTTACCGTCAACGGTGGTTCTCCCGCTTCGTTGTGGGTTAGCGCCCAGCGCGTTATTGAGGGCAGCGCAATATCCCATTGCTCCGACCGACGCGCCCATGCCTCCTTCACGAAATCTCTAGGATGACCGTTAAAGACGACTTCACCCTTTTCCAAGCGTACGACTCGGTCCACAATGGGCAACAGCTCATCAATCCGATGCTCACTCATGATGACTGTAATTCCCCATTCATCGCTCAGTCGCTTAATCATTACGAGCAGCTCCCGTGCGGCAAGCGGGTCTAGCTGTGCCATAGGCTCATCGAGCAGCAGCACCTTCGGCTGCAACATCAATACAGCAGCCAAATTGACCAATTGCTTTTGTCCACCGGACAGCTCGTCGGTTGACCGTTTCAGCAACGGCTCCAAACCGAAAAACCCTGCCATCTCCGCCATGCGACGACGCATAACATCCCGTTCCAAACCGAAATTTTCCATTCCGAATGCAAGCTCATGCTCCACAGTATCGACTACAAGCTGGCTGTCGGGATTTTGCATCACTAAGCCAACTCGTGCTGCGACTTTGGCTGCATCCCATTCGTGGAGAGGAGTACCATCCAGCAGTATCGCTCCACTTAGACGTCCACCTGGGGATACTTCGCGCTTCAATAGTCTCATCAATGTCGATTTTCCACTGCCTGACGGTCCACATAGCACGACGAATTCACCTGGTTTAACCGTAAGCGTCACGTCCCGGAGGGCAGGGCTCTCTTCATGGGGGTAAGTAAACGTTAATTGCTTGATTTCAAAATGCGCCATGCGAGACGATCCCTCCATTCCAGGACGAGTGGTAGTATTAAAAACCCGACGTATCCGACTTGTGCAACGATATCTTCTGGTGTTAGCTTGATCGATTTGAATTTGGGGTAAATCGCAAGAAATCCGTGTCCGTTCACCCAAGTAAACACAATTAGCAATGCGATTATACTAAGTCCACCTAGCATCCATCCATCACGCGAACGAAAACGAAAGCCTAAGTAAGAGCTCCTTACCTTAGTCCCGTATCCTCTCGCTTGCATGGAATCCGCCGTCTGTAACGCATCCTCCAAAGTCCACGATAAGAGGGTAACGACGAACTTCGTACCATTTTTCGCCCGTTGTACGATTGTTCCGTCCGTTACTGTAATTCCTCGCGTACGTTGAATGAGGATGAGCTCATGAAGCCTGCGGCGCAGTCTCGGTACAAGCCCCAAAGTCATCATTGCAATTAAGGCAGCCTTAGGAGAAATGCGCGAGAATAAATATAGAAATTTCTGTTCCGACACGACAATTCGATAGCTCACGAACAACGTTAATAGGCTCACAACGGATAAGGCTAAAGTGATCCCATATACGACGGATTCTAGCGTAATCGGGATGTCGCCCCAATAGTGCAGCACTGTCCGACCTCGGTGTGAAAGAATGGGGTTCATGATTGTAATGAGGATGAATCCGACTAGCATCGGGATGCTCCACCGTCGCCATTCACGACCTCGATCCAACTGAACATTGACGATCATCATCGCCACCCAGCCCGAAAGCAAAATTAACGGGTGAAATAGCAACATGCCGAAGGTAATCCCTCCGGCATAATAAGCGATGAGTACGATAGGATGTAACGAACGGAATCCGAACCCTTCTTTAATCATTGTGGCCCCTCCTCCTCGGGAGATAGGCTGTCTTCAGAGACGTAGTACCATTTTACCTGGTCGCCTGGCTGAAGCTCGTAGCTACCTGCTCCTATAGATGAAGTCACCCCGTTGACGTCGAACTTCCAACCACTTGTTGGACCGTCATCAAATTCAAATAAGCCGTCAATTCCTGAGATGTAAGACAACGAGCCACTTCCTCGGATATCAAACGCTAGTCGATGGGACTTGGCCGCTCGAATGAGTACCGATGCTACAGTATCCCCCTCGCTCAGTTGCAGCAGTTCCGGTGTGAGGATGACTCCCCATTCCTCATTTCCAACGATGGAAAAAGTAACTGTCTGACGAGTGGAGTCTTCGGCTTTAGGTGATGCAGCAGGAGGTGCAGGATGTGGAGTCGAGGGAGTTGCAGTTGCTGCATTCCCTGACTTTGTCTCACTATCCCCCTCGCTCAGATGGGCAGTGTCGCCACTTTCACCAGTACGATCTCCTCTGCCTTGTGTATCGACATCACTTGATTTTGTCTCATTATCCCCTTCGCTCAGGTTGGCTGCCTTTCCGCCTTCTGCGCGATCATCCTTGCTCAGCAATTCTGAATCCGAGAGGATTTCATTAGGGGCGGTAGATGGGGTTTGGACAGGCTCATTCATTACTTCCCCGCTCGTAGTTCCTTTTCCGCAACCCGCGATCATGATAGACACGACTAATACGACTAACAACTTAACGAATTTACTCATCCTCACCCCACCTCCCAATGGTCAAAATTATGTTACAACAGCGATTGCGCATCATCCGAGACATTTAGTGTCCTGTGAGGACACTATTTCGATATCTCCCTCATCTGAGCGAGGGGGATATCGTCGCAGCAGTACAAACAAATCTACCGCGCATCCATAATGCGAGAAGCAATAACTGCGACCTGTTCGCGAGTCAATGAAGCCTTTGGTGAGAATCGCTCCCCATACGCTGTCATCCAGCCGTGTGAAATTACCGCTTGAATCGATGATTTCGCGCTTGTACTCGCTTGACCTGCATCCTTAAGCGCCGTTGTTTTCGTTGCTTTCAGCTTCAACGCACGTGTAAGCAAGATCGCTGCTTGCTCGCGTGTCAACGTTGCATCTGGAGCGAATTTGCCTGGCGCGACTCCAGCAACAAGCCCTGCTGTAACCGCTACGTTAAGATCAGCAGCGTACCACGCCGAATCTTTCACATCGCTGAACGAGTTTTTGCCTGCAGTCGCCGAGCCATTATTCAAGCCCAGCGCTCTAACCAATGCGGATACGAATTCAGCTCGTGTTGCAGCTTGCTTTGGCTTAAATTGTGCCTTCGTTTCGTTAGGTCCCAGCCACACTGCGCCCGCACGTGTCTTCTGCACCGCATCAATCGCCCATGTGGAGATTGCAGCCGCATCGTTATATGCATTCGCAACAACCAATTGCTTCACCGATCGTACAACTGCAGGTACACCCTCTTTTTGATATCCGCTAACTTCAATATCATATATACCTTCAGTAGCCGCTACGAATGTTACGTTGCCTTTTGCATCCGTAACACCCGTTTGCACATTCGTTCCCTTCTTACCTTGCAAACGCACAGTCACCGTAGCACCCGCTACCGGTTCAGCAGCTTTAAACTGACTTGTCGACCAATCCCATTCCCGATGTGTCACCTTGACTACAAATGCTTGATTCGGCTTTGGCTTAGCCGGACTTACAATAACAGGTTCAACCAGTTTCGTTGCTTCACCACTATAATAAACAACGACTTCGTCCCCATCTTCTAGCAGGAACGTCGAAGCTCCTTCAGCAGGAATGATCCACTCACCCTTACGAATGACAGCAAACATCCAGCCATCATAACCACCATATTTGCCTCCACTAATGCCTGCAATTGCTGCAATGTATTTACCATAAGAAGAGTCTTGAATGTCCGCATTCACACCTTGAGCAGCCAATAGCTTCTCAAGTGCTTCTAGAGCTGTGCCACCAGACGTCGCACCCGAAGCGATAACTCCTGCGTCACCTTCGACACGAAGAGCGACATTTTTAATATAGGAAGCAACCTCAATAGAGGACGTTGCTGCAAGATAAGTAGGTGCACGATCTTTCGCATATCCACTTACACTGACTGAATAGCTTCCAGCAGCGACACCTTTAAATGTCGCCTTACCGTCTGCATCTGTAACGACTGTCTGCCCGCCTAGCTTAACCGCTGCATTGGCAGCTGCACTAACTACCACAGAGCCGGTATCCCAATCATATGCTTCCTTCTGCACCACAACGACAATAGGCTGACCAGCACGTGGCGCTGCAGGTTCGGTTACAAACGAGTGGATAAGCTCCGTGCTATCGCCATAATAGACGAATAACTCATCACCTGACTGCATGGAGAATGACCCCATACCTTCCATAATGGTGACCCAAGCACCATCTCGTTTAACCGCATAGCTCCAACCATCATACCCACCGAACTTCCCGCTGGATAAGCCATTCACAGAAGAGAGGAACGCTCCATATTGCGGATGAACCGTTACTTCATAAGAAATCTTAGCTGCCTTAAGAACGTTTGCGAACGCTTCTAATGCAGTTTTACCACTCGCGACACCAGTCGCTATTGTGCCCGACAATCCATTCACGGTTACAGCCGAGGATACACCGATATTGACTCCTGCAAATAGGCTTGGCAAGCCATCCTGCCAACGATCTACTGCCGTCACTCCAAGCAACGCATATAGCGTAGCCATTCCATCCGCTTTACCACCGACAACATGCGAATATTGCCCGTCAGCTAGACGGAAGCTAAGCAACCGCGATATTGCTGAATTTCCATTTTTCACAAATCGAGCATCGTTAATCGGATCAATTCCAAGCGCCGTAAGTGCAATCAACACTTGTGCAGTACTTTCGCTAGCCTCCGGGCTGCCGAAGCCACCCGTCTCCTTCTGGGCATTAGACAGCCACTCTAAGGCCGCATCAACAATACCACGTACATCTTCACGATTCTGGTAGGGTGCGAGCGCAGATAGTACAATCCCTGTAATATCTACATCACTTTTACCTGCCCCTATTTTAAGTGACCAACCGGCATCTGCATTACGATTATCTACAAGCCATTTAATGAGTGCATCCTTCGTCCAATAGTCGCTCTCTCTGATCTCATAGCCCGTTGCATCAAGTGCGATTAGCGCATAAGCAACCGCATTGGGGCCTTGTGCTGTCAATTTCTCAAAATTAGCAAGCTTTTCTGGCAAATTGCTCTTTGCTAAGCCAATCTTCTGGGCATCTCCGCCAACAGCATTAACTGTGAGCGCTACACGTGCAAAATCAGTAGACAATCGAAGACTACCATCTGCTACGCTTGCCGTAGCAATAGGCATATACTGTGCTTCAACCGCCACACCCGAACGCGCAAGTCCGAAGGCCGCCCAATCACTAAGTGGCTGTGACTTGCCTACAACCTTTTGAAGCTCCGCTAAGGATGCGACAATCTGCTCGCGAGTTACCGCTGTAACGCTAGCTTCATCCTCCGCTGCATTTACAATTGTTGCCCCTGCACCTAGTACCCCTTGTAATAGCACAGCCATTACTAACAACATGCTTAACCATAGTTTCATATAACCACGATTTTTTACTGCGTTTCCTTCCGATATCAACTTGAACTCCTCCTCATGATTTACATTCCATGATTCGCGCGAAAAAAAAGCATCCACCATTATCGGGGGATGCTTGCGTGAGGGCTGAAGCTTCCGTAACGAGTCGGAAGACATGCGGTCCACTTTAGGGAGCCACCTGCCTGTTGCTTCACCACGAGAAATAGACGCAGACTACTGCATAATTCCCGCGGTCATTGCCGCCACACCTCCCCTATTCCTCGTAGGCTGTTGGGTGTTTGTCGAAAACAGGTAGGTTTCCTGGCTCCTGGATCATTGCTTTCCGGGCCTTCCCATCGACGTCTAAGACGCAACAGTGGCCTATTCCGGATTACTCCCCATGGGCAGTGGCGGGACCGCGTCGGTATTGCACCGAACTTCCCTATTAAGCTCTTTCGAGCACCTGTTTTCCGCCGAATTCACTTGTGAACACATCTTAACATGGGAATAAAGCAGTGTCTATAAGACCAATTTGTGAAAAGGGGCTTTTTACTCTAAATCTTTTATGGAATAATGTCGATAAAACTATTAACGTGTCTCTTAATGCTACATAATTATTTCTTGTTCAACTAATTTCTATAATTATATAGGGGTGTAATATGAAAAATTCAACAGTAATCGGACTCACTTTAGGTTTTGTCGCACTAATCCTTGGTATGTATTTGAAAAAAGCGCCCCTTCTTAGTTTAGTTAATAACCCTGCAGCATATGTAATTATTATTGTCGGAACAATCGCATCCGTTATGATGGCTTTCCCGATGCACGATTTGAAGAAAGTACCTAAACTATTCAAAATTATATTCAAAGATCCGGAATTGCTCCCGCGCCAGAAACTGATATACATGTTCATGGAGTGGGCAACGATTAC
This sequence comes from Candidatus Cohnella colombiensis, assembly GCA_029203125.1. Classification (GTDB taxonomy): domain Bacteria; phylum Bacillota; class Bacilli; order Paenibacillales; family Paenibacillaceae; genus Cohnella; species Cohnella colombiensis. Next base: position 3,854,369 of record CP119317.1, on the reverse strand, counting down.
ACGTCGCGAAGGCTTGCTCGCATTGGAAACGCGTGTAGATGAAATCGAGGACCCGTTTCTGAAATCCGGTATGCGAATGATCATTGACGGTAATGAGCAAGAATTCGTACGTGATGTGCTACTCGAGGATATATCCGCTACAGAAGATCGGCATCGCACAGGTGCACAAATTTTCTCCCAAGCAGGGATGTACGCGCCAACACTCGGGGTACTGGGTGCTGTTGTCGGTCTAATTGCAGCGCTTCAGAACTTGGATGATATGGAAAAGCTCGCACACGCCGTTGCTGCTGCCTTCATTGCAACTCTTCTCGGTATCTTCACAGGTTATGTGCTCTGGCATCCGATCTCCAATAAGCTAAAGCGTCTTTCTAAGAAGGAAATCGATCTCAAGCTTATGATGGTAGAAGGACTTCTCTCGATCCAATCAGGTGTGTCGACAATCGCTATTCAGCAAAAGCTACTTGTATTCCTCACTCCTACGGAGCGTATTGCTTTCGCGGATAAGGAGGATGAACAACGTGAGCAAAAGACGGCGTGAGCAGCATCATGAAGAGCATCCCGATGAATCGTGGTTGCTTCCTTATTCTGACTTAATGACGCTCCTGCTCGCATTGTTCATCGTACTGTATTCCGTAAGTGCTGTGAACACATCCAAGCTTGAAGCACTTAGCCAAGCATTCAAAACTGCCTTCAGTAGCGGCGTTGGCATTCTCGATCACTCTACCATCTTAGACAATACCGAGAACAATAAGAAAACTGAAGATACTAAGCGCAATAAGGATAAAGACAAAGAGAAAGACAGCTCGAAGTCACAAGCAGCGCTTCAGCAGGAAGAACAGCAAAATCTCGAACAACTCCAGAAACAGCTTGATAAATACATTGAGAAAAACGGCTTGTCCTCGCAATTGGAGACGCAGTTAAATCAATCTGAGCTGTTGATTACGATTCGCGATACGGCACTCTTCTCTTCTGCAAGTGCAACAGTTAAGCCAGAGGCACAGAAGCTAGCGACTGCAATTGCTCAGATGCTTGAAGGCTACTCGGATTACGAGATTCAAGTAACAGGTCATACAGATACTCGTCCAATCAATACGCTAGAATTCCCGTCCAATTGGGAGCTCAGCACGAAGCGTGCAATCAACTTTATGAAGATTCTATTGGAAAATACTTCATTCGATCCCAAGAAGTTTAGCGCAATTGGGAAAAGTGAGTATCAACCCATCGACACGAATGATACGGTTACGGGTCGTGACCGCAATCGCCGTGTAGAAATCTCGATCCTCCGCAAATATGTGGAGCCAACGAATCCAGAGAACGAATTATCTGTTGAAACTTCCACGGTTAGTCAATAAACCTATAAAAAAAAAGGTTGAGCAGCTACTACGCTGCCAACCTTTTTTGCGACCTAATCTAGTAGGCCCGCTAACCTGTTAATCCCAGCCGACCGAGCGTTTGCCGGATAATTCGATCGAACGCTTCACGAGCACATCCATCGCATCCACACAGAATGGACGCGTCTTGTCGCCGATTGAAATACAAGACAGTTCCGTACATGCAATAATAATGCATTGGCAATGTGCTAAGTCTACAAGCTCGTTAATGAGTGCCTCAAGCTTTTGCGGGCTTACATTGTTATCCCGCTTCACATCCAGATAGATGATGTCCATTACACGCTGCTGCAAGTCATCGCTTAAGCTGTAATATTCCATTCCATACTTCACACATGCATCACGATAGATCCCGCTTTGCATCGTGCCATTCGTAGCTAGAACACCAACACGGCTTCCTGGCTCCAAACGAGTACAAATCTCTTTAAATGTCTCTTCTACAATATGAATGATCGGAATGTTGGTCATCGCCTGCATTTGAGCATGGAAAAAGTGCGAAGTATTGCATGGAATCGCGATATTCGCAACTTGAGCATATTCTAACAGTCGAATATCCTTCTCCACCTCATTCAAAAATCGTTCGCCTTCGTTGCTTCGAATAACTTCGGTCCGATCTGGCAAGGATGCATGATTAAGAATAACCATATCCAAATGATCTTGATCTCGCTTTGCTTCTGTATGTTCAACAAGCATGTCCATAAATACGGCAGTCGCCTTAGAGCCCATCCCACCGATAATGCCTAAACGCTTCTGTTCCATCATTCAACCTACTTTTACTATTGGAATCATCTTTCACTCGCCTGTAACGATCATAGCATGGCTTCCAAGCGCTTGATAGCTACTAAAGAACGCATCCGCACTGTAGGAAACTTGACCCTCTAACGGGTTCATGACATCGACCTGATCTCCACTGTACCCGTTCAGTACTACTGCATGTAAGTTTACAGGTGCTTCGAAGTATTGTCCAGAATCATGGAAATACCAAGCATAATTAATATTCGGCGGACTTAAGTCTAGTGTCACCCAAATCACGACAGGGTTTCCTTGATTCAAATGCGCAATAATCTCTTCACGCGAGCTACCTGTAAGATCGGTTGCAATATGATGACCATCAATCCACTGCAAGTATTTATTTGCTGCTGCAACTATAGGCCCTGCATAGGCGAAAAATCCACTGTTATCTCGTGGATTACCGGCGAAGGCCAAGTCCGGATCTGCACCATAGCGCTTCCCATCTAATAATTTGAAAGGCTCCTGGGCCAAGTATTCATCGGCCATTACTAGCTTACTGACATCATAACCATAATAATTTAACACACCTGTTAGGGCTGTAATCTCACAACCGTTGGGCAACTCCGGTAGCTGCTTGAGCACAGCGACGTCCATAAACACGGATTCTATTGCAACAGATCTTTCTTCCGTACGTGCAGCTTGCTTAATATAGTCAGGAAACGAATTGTTCGTGGTTACTACTGTTTCTTCCTTCTTAATTTCAACAGCATAGGGCTGCTCATTTATTTGATAGGGCGCCATTACCGATCGTTGAGTTACAACGTAGTCTGGCCCATACTCGAATAGCCCTGATTTAGCGATACCATCGTCACCTGTTGTAACGATCTGCAACACTTCAGAGGTGTTCGCCTCGGTTATGACATATTGCGAGCCTGGGATCGGCTCTTGAGTCTGTTCATCGACATTCGTAATCGTAATGCTTCCCTTTGGCTTTGAAAATAGCAAGCTCATAGGGTTGTCCGTGTCTGATGACAAGGAGGAGTAGCTACCCACAGTGAGTAGAAACAGCAACACTACTTTAATGATTGCACCCATTTTGACTTTTCCTTTACGTTGTATTGTCATACTTAGCGCTCGATAAAATATTGATCATACCAGATGAGGAATGCATACACCGTCCAGATCTGGCGGGCATTATTGTGTTGACCCGTATAATGAGACTCTAGCAATCTCACTAGCAACTTCTGATTGAAAAATTGCTCCACCCAATCTGCCTCGAAAATGACCTTCACACGCTCATAAACTTTCTCTTCCTTCAGCCAATGACGAATGGGAACAGGGAATCCTACCTTCTCTCGGTTCGCCCATTGCTCCGGTATCGCTTCCTTGGACGCAAGACGTAGCGCAAATTTTGTATCCTTGGCGTTCACTCGAAGATCAGGCGGTAATCCAGAAGCAACCTTCATCACTTCCTTATCCAAGAAAGGAACCCGCAGCTCTAACGAATGCGCCATACTCATCTTGTCTGCTTTCAGCAAAATATCACCGGGCAACCATAGATGAAGATCCAAGTATTGCATCTTCGACACATCATCATAATGCTGAACCTTGTTATATATGCGCCCTGTAATATCCTGAATAGAAGGTCCCGAATGATAAGCGAGTTGCAATAATTGAACGGCCTCGTGCTCCTCGAACACTTTGGCTTGCCCAATAAAACGCTCTTCTACGGTTTGGCCCGCATTGACTAGGAAGGTCGTTATTCGATTAGCAGGTAGCCACTTGCTTAGCCTTCTCACCCCACGTCTTAGCTGTAGGGGAAGCTTCTCATACCGTTTGAGCGCTGCTGATTTCTGATACCATACATATCCGCCGAACAGTTCATCAGCACCTTCTCCAGACAACACAACCGTTACGTGCTTCCCTGCCAGTTCAGCTAAAAAATAGAGCGGTACAGAAGATAGATTGGCATGTGGCTCGTCCATATGATATTGAATTTCTGGAATGCGTTCGAAAAATTCATCTGCAGTGATGAGCTTCCGATGGTTCTTAATGTGCAATAGCTCAGATAGCTCCTGTGCGAGATTCGTTTCGTTGAACATCCCCTCATAGTCCTGAAATCCGACCGTAAACGTATGGTCGGGCCGCAACAACGCAGTGATATAACTAGAATCGATACCACCGGATAAGAATGAACCTACCTTTACATCGCTAATCTTATGATAGTTAACCGATTCTCTCACAGTCTCCTGGATCGCACTTACTGCTTTAGCTAGATTGCTCAAGTCCGCTTGTTGTTGAAATTGCGGCTCCGAATATCGCTTTACTTCAAGCGTCCCGCCTTGGAGCACCATATAATGACCCGGTTGCAGTTTATAGACACCCTTAAAGAATGTTTCGTCGAGCGCTGAATATTGGAAGGTGAGAAACGGCTTCAAGGCATCGTGATTGAGCTCCTTAAGGAAGCCTGGATAGGGTAAAAAAGCCTTCATTTCCGAAGCGAAAAGAAAGGCTTGATCCTTCGTATTCTGTGTATAGTAAAGTGGCTTAATTCCGAACGGATCGCGCGCGATGAAGAGCGATTCGGTGTTGCGATCCCATATCGCAAAAGCAAACATCCCTCTTAGCTTCTGAAGGACATCTACACCATACTCTTCGTACGCATGAACAATGACTTCACTATCCGAATGGCTAACGAAAACATGCCCCTTCTCCAATAAATCGATCCGAAGCTCTCGATAATTATATATTTCGCCATTGAAGACAAGCACACAGCTTTTATCCTCGTTGTACATCGGTTGGCTGGCATCATCGCTTAAATCAATGATCATCAATCGTCTGAATCCGAGCGTGACTGCACGATCCGAATAGATCCCCTCACTATCAGGACCTCTATGACGGATCGTATTCATCATCTTGTGAATGACCGCAGTCTCATCTTGCGTGACTGAGGAGTTAGCAAAACCAGCGAAGCCACACATCTAATCACCCTATGATTTAGATTGAATTGCTCAGTTGCTGAAGTGCAATTTGTCCTCCTGGATCCATCCCTTGGCAACCTGCCAGTAGAATCAAATCTCCCTTAGCGACATGCTTTAATGCAATTGCAATCGCATCAGGTAATTCATCCACCAACGTCACATGAATATTCGCTGCCGCCATCACTTCCATGAACACTCGTGTTTCTTCGTCAGTCACAACATCCTTTTCGGTTACATGGGAGATGCTCTTTGTTGCAATGATTTCATCTAATTCTAACCGAGCGAGCCACTTCACTATGGATTCAGCATTTTCCCGGTTTACTGTCGGCCCACGACTACCTCTAATCGCATAGACGAGATGTAACCGTTCAAAGTTCATAAATCTCAATGTCTCTAGTGTAACATTAATATTGCCTGGGTTGGCGAAATGGTCGTCAATAATAATGAATTCATCTTCATGAATAAATTCGAAGCGTCTTTCAACACCGGGAAACGTCTGAAGCGTCTGTTGTATCGTATTCACGGGCACACCGTTCAACAATCCAATAATAATCGCAACCATCGCATTATATACGGAGTGCAGTCCCGGAACAGCGAGCTGTACTTCGAACTCACCTGGGGAAAAATCAATACCTCTCGCAGAGAATGGCTGTGTAATCTCTACTTTGAACTTCGCGCGCCCTGTAGAGAGATCAAGGTCTTTACAAGCAAAATGCCCCTCATGGCTTTTAACTCCGAATGTAATCACTTGAGCTTTCGTCTCATTCACAAGCGATGCAGAATAAACATCATCCAAATTGAGAATCGCCACACTATGCGCGCCTGCGTTGCGAACTAAGCTCGATTTGGCTGCAAAGTAACCTTCGAAGGAGCCATGCGAGTCAATATGTTCACGGCTCAGATTGTTTAAGGTGACGATATCATAATCGACAGCCTCTACCCGGTGTGCTTCCAATGCCGCAGAGGATACTTCCATCGTCACATGGGTAACTCCGTGATCGACCATACCCTTCAAATACGTTTGCAAATCTAATGATTCCGGGGTTGTTAGCTCTGCAGGAATACTCGTCTCGCCATATTTAATAACGACCGTTCCAATTAGCCCAGTCGATAGTCCGTGATTTTCCAAGATTGCATTGGTAATATACGAGCTCGTCGTCTTCCCATTGGTTGCTGTTATCCCGATCATCGTCATCTTCTCAGATGGCCAATCATTATAAGCAGCCGCTAATCGGGCTAAGGCAACTCGGCTATCCGCTACACGATATTGAGGGATCGAAATCCCTTCTTGAAACCTTTCAACGATCGCCGCTGTTGCCCCATTCTCCACTGCACTGGCAAGAAAGTGATGTCCATCGGCCTTATATCCATTAATACATATGAATAAGTTACCTTTAGAAGTTTTCTGTGAATGGTACGCGATGCCGGATAGGTGCATATCTTGATCATGCAGCACCTCCAGTATGTCTATGGATTGTAGCAGCTCTTTCAGCGATACCATCTTACATAAACCCCTTTCGTAAACCGCGGTCCCTGTTATGTTCTGGATTTTCCAAACTTCCTGCCTAAAAGCATACCGACGAAGGCAAAGAACGGCTTTGGATCTTGCCAGCTCCAGATCGCATGTGCTTTACGCTTAAATAAAGAACGCACCACTTGTCCCAGGGTTAGCTGTTTTGTTTTTATATAACCTTTGATTGCTAATAGATCCTCAAATGCATACCAGAATACATAGTTCGTATCTTTGAGAATGGCGTAGGGTTCGACAGGTGACCCTGTTAACTCTCGGTAAGTAATATAAGGAATGTTCACTCCAGACTTGAGCAATAGACTGTTCAGGTTCGTGATTCTAACATTAATTTCGATGAGATAAAATTGCCCGGTCTCTGCATCCTTCTTAAATTCAATCTCAGCAAAGCCCTTATATTGTAGCTGCTCTAGAAATTTGGCCCCGATCTCATGAAGCTCGGGCACATACTTCTGTCCGGTATATACCGACGCACCGAAGTTGATCGGATACTGGCGGAACTTCTGACACGTGAGCCAATGTGTTACTTTGCTCTCTTGATTCAAGTAGGCATCGTAAGTATACATATGATCGTCAAAGCCTGGAATAATCCGTTGAATAATAACCTCAAGCCCCGCTTGATTCGATTGCTCTATAGCAGCTACAAGCTCTTCTCTGTTTGCCACCTTGAACAGCTTCTTTCTGAACTTCGCAACGAAAGCAGGGGAGTCGACTGGTTTAACGACACAAGGATATTTGATTATATGGTCGACTTTGTCTAGAAAGTCCTCTTCTGTTACTCTTATCGTCTCCGGTACAGCAACGCCATGCTCTAGCGCCAGCTTTTGTAACGTTTCTTTGTTCATTAACTTCGAATAGAGACCTGCGTCTGTCTGTGGGATAAGATAGCATTCCCTCAGCTCGTCCAGATATTCGTCTACAACCTCTACATAGTTATCATGACAAGGAATAAGTACGGGAGGGACACTCTGCTGTCCTGCATAGTCTTTCAGAAATTGAACGAACGCTTTAGGATCATCTTTATAGTAAGGTGCGATAAGTCGCTCTGAACAATATTTAGATGTTGCGCCATAATGATTCGTGTCCAAATAGTCTACTGCGACCGTATGAATCCCATACTGGCCGAGGCAGCGGATTGTACTTAATCCAATATAATAATTGCATCCAAGAATAACGGCTTTATGGCTCACTTGATATACACATCCCAATTACATATTCATTCACATGGATAAAGCCACACAATCGTCGACATAATCCAACAAGGTCACCCCAATTTTACTTCAACCCCTATTATAAAACAAGTTGCTTCAGCGTTAATAGAGTCCGAGTTTCATGTGAAAAATAGGCAGTCTAACAACTCCGAAAAGGATTTTTTTAGTATATTATTATGATTACATAGAAAAATTCTATTTTATACTAGAAAAAACCAAAAATTTGTAATATATTAGATTCTAGGTAGCCGGTTAAAACATCTCAGAGTAGGAGAGTTCTCATGAAAGATTTCTTCTATATTTTCGTCTCGACATTCGAAGCTTCTGCAGCCTTAATCCTGATGCTTCATTTGTTCCGGTTCAGCGTGGTTCCTTATTGGAAATATCTCATTTATTTCAGTGTCTTTTTTGCAGTCTTATCTTTTACACTTCGCGTTTCACTGAACTTAAGTAGCTACTTCCCGCTCATTACTATCGCATTTTTCGTCCTTTTTGCTTTCTATATTATGAGAGCGCCTTTGTTCTGGTCATTCGTCATAGCGACGATAACAACTATCACAACAACAGTTTTACAAACGTCGGTATTACTAGCCGCAGATTGGCTACATATCATTGATATTGAATTAGAGGATCAGACTAATCTCATCAGCAGAATGCTGCAATTCATATCAGCAATTCTTTCGGTAACCATCAGCAGTTACTTGTACAGGCGTGGCATCGGATTTGCGTTCAACTTTGATCGCTTTCGTCTCAAGTGGGAGAACCTGCTTATGATCACCATTGCGCTACTACTGTTTCTTGCTTTTTTCGTTACCTTTTTCAACCACGAGTTTTACTTCTCCGCGATGATTAGTTTAGTTACTTTCATCTTCTTATTGTTTTTTGCATTACGAAAGGAGAAGGCTGACCTTGATTGAGACAATCTCAAGCAAAATGGCACACAGTATCAAGAGAGCGAATCCCGAACACCCGGCAAGCTTCGAAGTGCTTAAGTATGCTCTTGCTTCTGTGATCAATCTAGTCGGAACAGTCCTGCTCGCAGTCCTCTTAGCAATACTATTGGATCATGTAGTAGGAACGCTCGTCGCTCTCGTATCCTTCGGAATGCTTCGAAGCGTCTCCGGAGGCTACCACATGAATTCGAGTGTCCATTGTATGATCGTAACGGCACTTGCCGCCAATGCGATCCCCTACATTCAACTGTCCTCAACTGTAATTCTCATCATGACGGTTGTGTCTGTAATACTTGCTATGCTTTTCGCCCCCAGCAACATTGAGAAGAGTAGTCGAATACCTGCTCGCTACTATCCATTACTCAAACTTATCGCTACTCTGATCATTTCTAGCAATTTATTGTTTAACTCCAGTGTTGCAGCAACTTGTTTTCTACTCCAAAGCAGCTTCTTAATTCCTTTCTCTAAGAAAAGGAGGTGAACGCATTGAAGAAGAAATCAATGAGCCTTGTTGCTTCTGCATTACTCGCAATGGCATCTGCATTCGTCCTGACAGCTTGTCTGATTTGGTTAAACCAACCAGAAGTACCACAAGAACTGCTCAAAGGTAAAGAGGGTTAACTTCATGTCTTGGAACGGTTATTTCAGTCTAATGAAAGACGCAGATGGAGATACAGGACTTCTTTCGGTTAACGCCAACGAAATCCTGTATTTCTGCGTCGTTCAAAATCGGATTATAGCTCATACCTTACAAGGAGAATTTTACACAGGCTGGGCTTCTTTAGATCTGCTATGGAGGGCATTGAAAGTTTCCGATCCAAACTTCTATCGTACAGATCGAGCCTATATTGCCAATTTAAATAAGGTCGTCAGTATTGACCGTGAGTGGTGCAAGTTATATTTCAAAGACGAACAGACGGATAAGCATTGTTACGTTGCAAGATCCAAACTCGCTGAAATTGAAAATCGACTCCACGATTTTAACGCTTAATCCCCCCTCTTGCCTTCTCATACCCCTGTTGTCTATGGATGATATTTTCTGCTATTGTTAATATGCAAAGTCCCCTCCGATTTGTGGATAACTCTCAAAGTAAAAGTAGATTACATAGGATAAGTCGAAAAAATTGTGCATAAACCTGTGGACAACGACGTTGTTATCCACAGGTTTATGCACATCATGTTAACAGCGAATGTCTGTTCGACGTATAACGACAATAGAAAGGCGATGAATGACATGACAGAAGATGAACGCTGGATGCAAGAAGCGATTCACCAAGCGCGTCTAGCTGAACAACTTGGCGAAGTACCCATAGGTGCAATCATCGTGAAAGATGGCATCATTATCGGAACAGGGTATAACTTGCGGGAAACCTGTCACGACCCTACTGCTCATGCTGAGATGATTGCTATCAAGCAAGCTAGCGAAGCTTTGCAATCTTGGCGTCTTCTAGGCTGCACGCTATACGTCACACTGGAGCCTTGTCCGATGTGTGCCGGTGCGATTGTGCAATCTCGTGTTGAGCGTGTTGTCTACGGTGCTTCAGATCCGAAAGCCGGCTGTGTAGGCACGTTAATGGATCTGCTCCAAGATCGTCGATTTAATCATATTGCGCCTTGGCAATCAGGAGTGCTTCAAGAACAATGCGCTGCTTTGTTGACTAACTTCTTCCGTCGATTGAGAACTCGATAAAAATGTTTCCGGATACAGCTCAATTGTATTACGATCATACGACTTGTCTATACGAAGACGTTGAAGCTGGACAATCAGTTGATCAGCCTCTTCACTTACAGCTACTATTTCTGGATCTGTTAGATTTCCGATGTCGATAGCCATTTCACATAGGCGTTGTTGCAACAACTGTAGTCGATAGATCAAATGCGAAGTCTCCATATAGGTCTCTTGACCGCTCCTTTACCTATAATTTCTTTCACATTCGCCACACTACGATACAATTTCTGTTCTATACACATTATAAGTCAATTAAATCCTAAATAATGTAGAATGCTGTCGACATTTCCGCACATTTTAAATTTTTTTTCCGACATTTGTAGTTCTATGGTTGTGGGTCGTATCAACTAAAATAGATTGCCCTTTCGCTGTATGAAATGCAGCATCAGGGCAATCTATTTTTAACCTCTCTGCGCGCTAGAAGCACGTATCACTAGCTCTGTCGGGATAATTGCTTGGACCGAAGCTGTCTCTATATTGTTAATTAATTGGTCTAGTAGCTCCACTGCTTTCCGCCCCATCTCATCCGTGTTTTGGCGAATCGTTGTAAGCGGTGGATGAACATGACTAGCTAGCTCAATATCATCGAAACCAATGACCGAGATGTCCTCAGGTACAGCCAACCCTGCTTCACGAATAGCTGTAATTGCACCAATTGCGCCCATATCCGAGCTGCAAATAACTGCAGTAGGTCGAGAAGGATGCGCTAGAAGCTCACGCATTGCAGTGTATCCGCCTTGCTTGGTGAAGTCACTTGCAACCACATAGTCTATTGGGATCGCTAGTCCAGCCAGTCGCATACCGGCTTCGTATCCTGCTAGTCGACACCGACTTACATAGGTGTCCTCGTATCCGGATAAGAAAGCAATCTGCTCATGATTAATTTCCTTTAAATATTGAACAGCATGTTGGACCGCTTCTGTATTATTAGAGCTAATAGCCCCTGTTCGTGGTGCATCCACATCGAGATCAATAAACAGCGTTGGAATTCCCGCTTCAGACAGCTCAGTAAAGTTCATATCACTATGCTGAAAGCCAAACACGACAACGCCTTCGACGTTTCGACTCTGACAATGTCGTACGAAGCTATATTCCTTCTCCCATGTGAATTGCGCTAGATAGATCAAATCATAGCCCTTAGCTTTCAGAGACTGCTCCATCCCCGCTAGAATCGGTGTGAAGAAGGGGTGTGCTAAGCCTGTAGTTAGGAATACGCCGATCATCATCGAACGTCGACCCACTAAGGAGCGGGCAGCAGCATTAGGTCGGAATTGCTTTTCCTTTACAACCTTCAGTACTCTTTCCTTTGTCTGCTGATTAACCGTCGTATATCCGTTCAATACCTTCGACACAGTGGCAACTGAAACACCAGCAGCCTTAGCGACATCGCGAATATTCGTTGCCATAGCTTCACCCCGGTTCTACACAAGTGTGATAATCTTGTGGCTCATGCAATATGGTGAGTAGATTATTGTTAATAAAGATGGCGGCCCCGAGATGAATCGAACATCCGACACCACGTTTAGGAAACGTGTGCTCTATCCGCTGAGCTACGGGGCCACAGATATTGATTATACCATAGACATTTGTCCGAACTAAAGGGGAATTGCAGAAAGCACCCTTCCTTTTCAACAAACGCTATGCTATAATCGTATTCGTTCGCTTCATGCGACATCAACTTCGGGACGTAGCTCAGCTTGGTAGAGCACCTGGTTTGGGACCAGGGGGTCGCATGTTCGAATCGTGTCGTCCCGACCATCACTTGTTTATAACAATAAACCCTCGCCACTGGCGAGGGTTTTCTTGTATTCTTATAACAAACTTTTAATTAATAATCGGATGAAAATCCGCCCATCAATCCACCAAGATCTCCGAACATCTCCTCGAAAGGAATGATATCAGCACTAGCTGGCTCACCATATTCGAATGTAACCTTCTCGTTCACTTTGGTCAGCTGGGTAATGACTTTCATTGCAATGCTTCCTGTAAACTCTTCCGATTCTCCACCAAATTTAACCGTAGCATCTGTATATACTGGATACTCGTTCTTATCAATACCGATCACGGCCAAGATATCGAACTTTGTGAGGCCGTTTTTCAAATCAGCAATATTATTTGATAAATCGGATTTAGCTGTTGCAAGTGAATCCTTAGCTTCGTCGATTTGTTCTTCCGTAAGCCCAAACAGCTCGCGGTAGTCCGCATTCTTCGATAATAATTCAACAACTTCTGGCGCAATCTTCTCAACAACAGTCGTAATGAAAGATTCCAACTGCGATTTTTCGATGTGGAACTGAACAACTTGCTTCACACCTAGTGCTTCTGGAAGTGCAGCATCCTTCGTCTTCACAGATGACAGATATGCATTTTGATCAATATGTTTGAACACAATTGCCATAATATCCTGTGAGAATTTCTGTGAGTTGGTAACATCTACACCCTTGATGCTTTGACCGGATTGTGCAGCCAGGTCTTCAAGATCAAGCTCGATGTACTTGCCCACAAGTTCTTCTGGAATACCCAGCATCGCTGCATTCGGGATCTTAACCCAAATTTTCTTCTCTGTGACGATCATCGGGATCGACAGGTTGATGCTGAAGTCGCCTTTAAGATCGAGCTTCAATGTCAGTTCAGTCATCGCTGGATCTTTTTGATATACACCTGTCCATGAGATTTCTGAATTCTTAAGAACATTCATTGCAATTGCACCTTGCTCTGTATCATCTGCAATATCTAGCTCATCCAGTTTAAAGTTGCCTGAGAACGCATATGAATTGAGACCCGACATCTTCGAAATCGATCCTTCGAGCGCATCCTTAGGTCCCTTGCTGCTTGAACAACCACTCAAGACAACAGAAATCGCTAAAATCAAAACCAATACAGATAACCCTACTTTACTTTTAAACAAAACCAATTACCCCTCTCCCATAAAACTTTATAATAGATGTATGGCTAACACTAATTGTAGCTTAAATTCCCGGATGAGGATAGTGCTCATTGTTAAATTTCCAGTAAAATAGCGTAAACTATGTCCCTCGTTAATGAATATCTTTCTTCTTAAAACGCCCGCCCTTGACGTCATGGATGTTGCCTATCGCTAGGAAGGCATGAGGATCCAGCTCAGTTACGATCGACTTTAGCTTCGCCTCTTCAAGCCGGTTTATGACACAAAAGATGACCTTTTTCTGATCACCTGTATATGCGCCTTCGCCATTGAGAAACGTAACTCCTCTACCTAGTCGTGCCAAAATCGCATCGCCAATTCCTTTATGATTATCACTAATAATCCAGCACGACTTCGACTCATCAAAGCCCTCAATCGTAATATCAATGACTTTAAAAGCAATATAGTAAGCAATGAGTGAGAACATCGCCCGATCCCAAGAGTAAACGAAGCCTGCACTACCAAGAATAAAGAGGTTAATGAACATGACTGTTTCCCCTACGGAGAATGGTGACTTTCGGTTGACGAGAATAGCAATAATCTCCGTTCCATCAAGCGAACCTCCAGCACGGATCACAACCCCTGTTCCTGCTCCTAAAAAGATTCCGCCAAAGACGGCCGCAAGTAAGGTTTGATCTGTAAACGCATTTACGTCATGCAACAAAGATGTCGTTACAGAAAGTGTAGCAACACCCAATAACGTCGATAGCGCAAAGGTTTTACCGATTGTTCGATATCCGATAATAAGAAATGGAAGGTTAAGAACTAACAAGAATACCCCAATTGGTATTGTGGTTATATAAGAGGACATAATGGAGATCCCTGTAATACCTCCATCAATGATGGTATTAGGGACGAGGAAAATTTCAAGTGCTACACCAACAAGTATTGCACCTAGAACGATCAAGATGACCTTTCTTGATATTTCCACAACAGTAAGCTTGTGATGGTGGATTGGTGATGTTGGTGGTCGTGGCTGAATCGCGATTTTGTGATCTGTCATAAACGAATCCTCCTTCAAGTTTATATTTAATTATACCAATGTGTTTACGGGGTAGACAACAAAAAAAACCCGGTTCTCACCGAGTTTTCTTATAAGATATTCACTATCCTTGCGGATTATGATGACTCACATGGTTATGATTTTTAACCTTTTTGGAGCCAGAAAGTGGTTCATTCGGTTGATTGGTTTGTGCTCGATTGTTCGTATCGTAAGTTGCATCAGGCCGTGTAACGGCCACAGATTTCGGCTTAGACATCGCATACACATCCTTATCTTAAGCTTTGGGGTGTTCAAGATCTACGGTCTGATCGTGATTTTGTGCTGCTTGATGTCTACGATCATTTTTCTGTTGCTGCAGCTGCTGCGCTTGATGAGAGTTCACCGGATTTTGACCTAGATCCTCTACGACATTGCTTAAATTTTTATCCGGATAGCCATTCGAATTAGCCACTCGCTTGTCCTCCCTTTACGTATTGAATACTCCGGAGCAGATTGAGCCATCGTTCCGGTAAGTGAGAGCCACGTCTACGACAGTTTTGAGCCATCACTGTGCTTCCACAGAACTACTGACAAAGTGACCAACCTAAGGGTTGCTACAGACGCTAATGTCTCGAAAAAGGGTGACTTAATAATCTAACGGTTGTGAGAAGCGTTATTTGGAGAGACAAGACCAGTTTTAACCGCAATCCGACCAATTAGGCTCTGGTACAACCGTTAGATTATTTTATGTGAGGTTTTAGCTTACATAAGCTCCAATCGAACCGTTAGAGCATTCCCGCCAGATAGAATCAGGGTTAGAGGGGTGGCTCACTAGTCACCTGAATGATGGCTCTACGAGATCGAAATATTTACGTGTGGGTAAAGTGGTGTAACGATTGCGCACATTCGTGCAGGTGTCTACGATAGTCGGCGATTAATTGCTGTGGCACCTCGCTACGTTCATCGGTCGTCTGTCCGTCCTTCTCTACATCCGCGACTTGAATATCAATTTCTCTACTGTCGACATACCGCACTGAAAAATCAAAATCATACTTTTGTCGTCCAGCTGCTTTAATGTTGACGAGCAACGTCCGCGGATCAGCAGCGTCAGCGCTAACGACTGTCGAATCTCCACTATTGAGACGTTGCGGCAACATTTGCTGCCAAGCTTGAACGAGATCCTCCTGCGGAATGTTCAATTGTTCATCACTAGCCATCTCATGCACCTCCACTTCATTAGCTTGACCTGATTGGGCGTTCTTATGCGAAATTGGAACATAAAAAAACCAACTCCATCGACCAGAGTTGGTTGTCAGTTGAAATCGTATGGCGGAGAGGGTGGGATTCGCTCCGTCGCATCGTGTCCGTACTTCGGCCACGACAACGCGACTATCACGCCGGGGCCTACGAACATGCCTTGGGGCATCTTCGCTTTACGGCCCGTTCTCATCCCACTTCGCCATATGCAAAAAATCGATTCCTTCTCAGGAATCGACTTGATTTTTTTCATATGGCGGAGAGGGTGGGATTCGCTCCGTCGCTTCGTGTCCACACTACGGACACGACAACGCGACTATCACGCCGGGGCCTACGAACATGCCTTGGGGCATGTTCGCTTAACGGCCCGTTCTCATCCCACTTCGCCAATACGCAAAAAACCGATTCCTTCTCAGGAATCGGCTTGGTTTTTTTCGTATGGCGGAGAGGGTGGGATTCGAACCCACGTGGGCTTGCACCCTAACGGTTTTCAAGACCGCCCCGTTATGACCGCTTCGGTACCTCTCCAAGTTGGCAGTCGACTGTTCTCTTCAGAACCTCCCGACATCGCCAAATTATCATATCACAAGCTGTATTCTAAGTTCAAGCCCTAATGAGGACGAATTGCATCAATTCCACCCATATATGGACGTAAAATTTCTGGAATTTTAATCGAGCCATCCACTTGTTGGTAATTTTCCAAAATAGCTGAAACAGTACGCCCAAGTGCTAGTCCGGAACCATTCAGAGTATGCACAAAATCTGGCTTTGCTCCAGCTTCTGGACGAAATCGAATCGCTGCCCGACGCGCTTGAAAGTCCTCAAAATTCGTACAAGATGAAATTTCACGATAAGTCGCTGCGCTAGGAAGCCATACCTCTAGGTCGTACGTCTTCGCAGAGCCAAAGCCCATATCCCCTGTGCACAACGTCAATACGCGGTATGGAAGCTCTAATAGCTGTAACACGCGTTCTGCGTGGCCAGTAAGCTGTTCTAACACTTCATAAGACCGATCAGGTGCTACAAGCTGAACAAGCTCTACTTTATTGAATTGATGCTGACGAATAAGTCCGCGTGTATCACGTCCCGATGCGCCTGCCTCAGAACGGAAGCATGCACTGAAAGCAACATATTGCTTAGGTAGAGATTCCACGGTTACAATTTCTTCACGGTGCAAGTTGGTTACAGGTACTTCTGCAGTAGGAATTAGGAAATACTCTGTTCCTTCAAGCTTGAACAGATCCTCTTCAAACTTCGGCAATTGACCTGTACCCACCAGGCTATCTCGGTTCACAATATAAGGTGGCAATATTTCTTCATACCCATGCTGATCCGCATGCAGATCCATCATGAAGTTAAGTAGTGCGCGCTCTAGACGAGCACCTAGCCCCTTATAGAACACAAACCGCGAGCCTGTAACTTTAGCTGCTGCTTCGAAATCAAGAATACCCAGATCAGCACCCAAGTCCCAATGCGCTTTCGGATCAAATTCGAATTCTCGAGGTGTGCCATGTTTACGAGTTACAACGTTATCCTCTTCCGATGCACCCACTGGCACACTCTCATGCGGGATATTCGGAATGGCGAGCACTAATGCATCCAATTCAGCATCAATGTCTCTAACTTCTTCGTCAAGCTGTTTAATCTTATCATTAACGTCGCGCATTTCAGCAATAAGCTCATCGGCGTTGCCGCCACTCTTCTTCAGTTTCGCAACTTCTTGCGAAACGACATTGCGTCGATTTTTTAGCTGATCGCTTTCCGTTAACTTCTCACGTCGAGCTGTATCGAGTGCTGGAAAGCCCGCAATCAGTTCCAACGATGCACCACGATTCGTGAGCGCTCGAGCGACTTTATCATAATCATTACGGAGAATTTTTACGTCTAACATTAACTACTACCCCTCTCCCGAGCCATCTCAATAAAATATTGGTGCAACCGGTAATCATCTGTCAGCTCCGGGTGATAGGAAGAAGCGAGCAAGTGGCCTTGACGTGCAGTTACGATCTCTCCTTCATAAGTAGAAAGAATATCTACTTGCGCACCCACTTCACGAATAAGTGGTGCTCGGATAAACACTGCACGGATCGGAGTATCGATCCCTTTCACTTCAAGATCGGTTTCAAAGCTTTCGCGCTGACGTCCGAATGCATTCCTAGACACCGTCATATCCATAAGCTTCAAATGCGGCTCTTCACCACTATCCAGTTGCTTAGCAAGTACAATCAATCCTGCACAAGTGCCGAAAATCGGCTTGCCCGCCTCTGAAAACTGTTTAATCGCTTCAATAAAGTCATATTTGCGCATCAGCTTGCCGATCGTTGTGCTTTCACCACCCGGTATAATTAACCCGTCGATGTCTGCTAGCTGCTCGGTACGCTTCACTTCGATCCCTTGGCCGCCCGCCAAGCGTATGCTTCGAATGTGCTCTGCCACTGCGCCTTGAAGTGCAAGAACTCCGATGTTCATCTTCAAATCCTTCTCCCTAATCGTAAATCTCAAACGGCTTCCTTCGGCAATTCAATTACCGAATGGAAGCCGCTCAACAAGCAAAAACGGCTTCGCCGCCTTTGACTATTCTTATAGACCGCGATCTTGCATCCGTTCCGAAGCGTGCAAGGAAGAGATGTCGATTCCCTTCATTGGTGCGCCAAGGTCTTTAGATACGCGAGCAATCAATGCGTAATCTTCATAATGCGTTGTCGCTTCTACGATAGCACGAGCGAATTTCTCAGGGCTCTCGGACTTGAAGATTCCTGATCCGACGAATACGCCGTCCGCACCTAAATGCATCATCAATGCCGCATCTGATGGTGTTGCGACGCCACCTGCTGCAAAGTTAACTACAGGAAGTCGACCAGATTCATGTACATTCAATAATAGATCATAAGCTACGCCTAATGTTTTCGCTTCATGGTACAGCTCATCCTTAGACAAGTTTTGTACTTTGCGAATTTGACCGGTGATCAGCCTCATATGACGAACTGCTTCAACGATGTTGCCCGTACCTGGCTCACCTTTCGTACGCAACATCGAAGCACCTTCTTGAATACGACGCAATGCTTCGCCAAGATCTTTCGCTCCACAAACGAATGGAACAGTGAACAGCTCTTTGCTGATATGGTAGACTTCATCAGCTGGTGTAAGCACTTCGCTCTCATCGATGTAATCTACGCCGAGCGATTCTAATACTTTCGCCTCCACATAATGACCAATACGTGCTTTCGCCATTACAGGAATCGATACAACCTTCATTACTTGCTCAACAAGCTCAGGATTGGCCATACGAGCCACTCCGCCTGCTGCCCGAATATCGGATGGTACTCTCTCTAGTGCCATAACAGCAGTTGCTCCTGCCGCTTCAGCGATTTTAGCTTGCTCAGCGCTCATGACGTCCATGATTACGCCACCCTTTTGCATTTCGGCCATACCACGTTTAACTCTCGAAGTTCCCGTTTCCATGTATCCATGCCTCCCAAAGATTCTAACCATTGATTTTACAGTAACATTGATTAATATACAACCATATAAGTCGGGATTTAAGCAAAATCACCTTCGACGTCCTCTTAAAGACGAATTAGAACAAATTAACAATCCCATTAAACAATCCTACAAAGAAGTCTTTAATAGCGCGGAAGAATAAACGCCACCAGCTAGCCTTCTCAACTTCTTCGCCCGCGATCAGATCGACCGTAATGGTCTTATCCTCGAGCGTCGAAGGATCATTGTACTTATAGGTGACTTCGCCAACCTTTTGACCCATAGCGATGGGAGCAGTAAGCTTCTCCTCTATACTCGTAACAGATACAACCTCAGGTGTCGGTACTTTGCCCTTAGGCACAAGGATAGTCAGATCCATCGAAGTTAATACGGGGAACTTAGTTGCAACACCCTTCTTTACTTCGAACTTCTCATGCTCAGGCACAACAGCCTTAGCTTCAATAATTGTCTTCTTCTCGAAGCTTTGGAAGCCATAGTCGAACAGCTTTGCTGTCTCTAAAAACCGTTGACCATCGTAGGTCGTACCTGGTACCCCGAATACAACCGCGATAAGGCGTGTACCGTTAATAAGCGCAGTACCTGTGAAGCAGTTGCCTGCCGTATCGGTATGACCTGTCTTCATCCCGTCAACACCTTGGTAAGCAAACTTCTTTAATGAAGTACTGTTCTTATTGGATTCGAGCATCCAGTTCCAATTGAGCATCGGATCCTTATCTCTTTCACGGAACTTATAAGACTGAATCTTTGATGTTTCCAAAAAATCAGGATCTTCCTTTAGAATCGTATATGCGAGATGCGCCGTATCTCTAGCTGACATCATCGTTTCGCCTTCGATAGAAGTCGGGCGATATTTCTCCGGCATATATTCACGATCTAATCCAGTTGAGTTGATAAAATGGGAATTCGTCATCCCTAGCTCTGCAGCTGTTTCATTCATCAATTGTGCAAATTGTTCCTCTGAGCCCGCAACGGTTTCTGCTAATTGCACAGTGGCGTCATTCGCTGAATAGACTGCCATTGCGATGTATAATTCTCTAATTGTATGCTTGTCACCCTTAGCCAGATAGATCCGGCTACCAATTTGAAGCGAAGCATTTTCTTGAACAGTTACGACATCATCCCAAGATAGTCTGCCTTCTTCAACCGCTTTAAACACCAAAAATTCTGTCATCATCTTTGACATACTTGCTGGCGCCATTGGTGTATCAATATCATGTTGGTATAGCACTTGTTCAGTTTCTGCATCTATTAGAATGGCGGCGTTTGCTAGAACCTGAACTGCTCCATCTGTCATTTTCTCAGCTGGTGCTGCCGAAACTGTAGATGATCCTGCAAAAAGTAAAAATACCGCGAGCATGTTAAATGCAACGAAAGAAGCGATGAAGCGTTTCGACAAAGAAAACGAGCGACGGAATAAAATGATTGGACGATTCAACGCGTTCTCTCCTTTTTCGATAAAATAGATTAGTCGAATTCACGACCATGATGTTGTTTATTGTAACACACCTATAACAAAAGAAAAAAGCCGAAGGCTAATTATATAACGTGCCTACGGCTCTTTATGAGTGAATATTAAGCAACGAATTAGAATGAATAATTCGGTGCTTCTTTCGTAATTTGCACATCGTGTGGATGACTTTCGCGTAAGCCTGCGCCAGTAATTCGAACGAACTGCGTATCATTCTTAAGCTGCTCGATCGACTCTGTTCCACAGTATCCCATACCTGAACGCAATCCGCCAAGCAACTGATGAATCGTATCTTTAAGTGGACCTTTATAAGCTACACGACCTTCAATTCCTTCCGGAACGAGCTTGCTATCGTCCTCTTGGAAGTAACGATCCTTACTGCCGTCCTTCATCGCGCCGATTGAACCCATACCACGGTATGACTTATAACGACGACCTTGGTAAATTTCAGACTCGCCTGGGCTTTCTTCAGTGCCAGCGAACAAGCTTCCGAGCATGACACAGCTTGCACCTGCAGCAATTGCCTTCGTTACTTCACCAGAGTACTTAATTCCGCCGTCTGCAATAATCGGAATGTTATATTCACGCGCTACTGATGCGCAATCATAAATCGCAGTAATTTGGGGTACACCGATACCCGCAATGATCCGTGTCGTACAGATAGAACCTGGTCCGATTCCGACTTTGACGATCGAAGCACCTGCTTCTATCAAATCACGAGTAGCTTCGCCTGTCGCCACATTCCCCGCAGCAATCGTAAGATCCGGATATTTGTCACGAAGCTTGCGAACCATGCTCACAATGTCAATGTGATGGCCATGCGCCGAGTCAATAACGAGCATATCGATATGGGATTGAACGAGTGCTTCAGCACGTTCAAAAGTATCCTTCGATACACCAACTGCTGCACCAACGAGCAGGCGACCTTGACTATCTTTTGCCGCGTTCGGAAATTGAATGGCTTTTTCGATATCTTTAATCGTAATAAGACCCTTCAACGTGTTCGACTCATCAACAAGTGGCAGCTTTTCGATCTTATGTTTTTGCAGAATTCCTTCTGCTTGCTGCAAGGTTGTGCCCACTGGAGCAGTCACCAAATCATCGTGTGTCATCACTTCGCTAATCTTGATCGAATAGTCATGTACAAAACGAAGATCTCGATTCGTCAAAATCCCGACCAATTTGCCAACATTGTCTACAATAGGCACTCCCGAAATTCTGTATTTGCCCATAAGCTCTTCAGCATCATAAACATGATGTTCAGGTGTAAGGGAGAAAGGATTCGTAATAACACCACTTTCCGAACGCTTAACACGATCGACTTCCTCAGCCTGTTGAGCGATGGACATATTCTTGTGAATGATCCCGATTCCGCCTTCACGCGCAATTGCGATTGCCAAAGCCGATTCCGTGACCGTATCCATCCCCGCACTGATCAATGGAATGTTCAGCTTTACTGAAGGGCTAAGTACTGTCGACACATCTACATCCCTTGGTAAAATTGACGATTTACGAGGAACGAGGAGCACATCGTCGAATGTTAGTCCTTCTTTGGCGAATTTATTTTGCCACACTTCCAAATACCCCCTTGCCGGATGCGAATCCGGTATTTATTGTCCGATTGATTATCTGCAATCTTAGCAGAGGCAATAGTCAGTGTCAAGAAATATTGAAATCGGTGGAAACCCGCACCATGTAAGCGTTTTTCTAAGAATTTTGGTTAGGAATTCACAGTGAATTTGGGGTAACGGCTAGATGGATTCCAAAGTAAATAAGAGTTGTATCCGGCATTGCGAGCTGCTAAGATTTGTTCTCTAATTTGTGCAGATTGATAATTCATATGGGGGTGCAACCAGCTTGCAGTAAAAGCTTGCAACCAAGGTCTAACATTCGCAGTTGTGATCTGCTGTTTGGACAAACCCTCATTTTTATTTGTAACGTCCTTTAACGCCTCAGTTATTATTTTCGATGGCATCATGTCGGGATTAGTGATTGACCAGATTCCTTTTGCATAATGTGATGGATAAATCATTGGAGAAAGCACGTCCACTTGATTCGCAAGCTCATTCCACTTTTGGCCAATTCCCATATCGTCTTCCGAGGAACCAACTAGACCGAAAACATCCGCCGATGAACGAATACCTGCATGATGGGCTTTTATCGATGATTGACGTAAAAATTGGCTAATTACCTCGCTCTTCGACCAACCACGTTTGTTTGCATAAGACACCTCTTTGTCGACTTTCGATCCATTTTCAGGAAAACGCACATAATCAAACTGTACTTCATCAAATCCCAGATTTGCTACACCCACCATCAAGGCTTGTGGATACACCCAGGATTGCTCTATATATGGATTAATCCAAGTGGCATCACTACTATCTCTCCATAGATCACCATTCTTTTGCTTGAGCGCCCATTCTGGTTTTAAATTGACTAATGCTGGGTTTTTAAATGTGATGATTCTTGCGATTAAGTAGATGTTGTGTTGCTTCAGCTTTTGAATCAGTTGTTGAAAACGTTTTGATAATTTCGTTGAAGCAAAATGTACCGCATTCACATCACCAGATGCTGGAAGTGTGAATAGCTCAGGCCCACTGTTGATATCAATGACCATTGCATTCAGTTCGGTCTGATCGACCAATTCAATTAATTCATCCATTCGCTTGCTGAGTGCCACATAGGAAGAAACATAAATGCCACGAACTGGCTGTTTCGGTTTGTTTAAGTTCAATGAGCTTGAGTTTAACGGTAAAGTTTTGTTTGATGGGTTGTTTGATGGAATAGATTTTTGATTTGAAACCAACTTTTGTTTGTTAGGTGTGTCGATGTCCTTAGTGGTGTATAGTGACTTCGTATTCTGTTGAGTCGATGAGTGGTTACGTTTGTTATATGGTTGATGGATTGGAGCACCCTTAGATGTACCTGACGAGCAAGCACATAGCGCCAAAACCATCGACATGGCAGAACAGGTCAATATTAATTGCTTTAATGCATAAGCAACTAAACGACGCAGATCGGAACGCATCCATACCATCCCCCCGAAAGTAAAGTACACCTAGTCTTTACTATTCTCGGGTTTGGACGAACGATGAGTTTATGGTAGTAACGGAGAATATTACTATACGATTAGTGCGATTTTCTCGCCTTATTTCGAACATTCCACGCTACTTTGCTGATTTAGAGCGATTTTCTCGTCTTATTTCGTACATTCCACGCCACTTTGCTGATTTAGTGCGATTTTCTCGCCTTATATTGAACATTCCACGCTACTTTGCTGATTTAGTGCGATTTTCTCGCCTTATTTCGGACATTCCTCGCCGCTATTCCGATTTAGTGCGATTTTCTCGTCTTAATT
The DNA here is from genome assembly GCA_029203125.1 of Candidatus Cohnella colombiensis. Classification (GTDB taxonomy): domain Bacteria; phylum Bacillota; class Bacilli; order Paenibacillales; family Paenibacillaceae; genus Cohnella; species Cohnella colombiensis. Next base: position 3,830,337 of record CP119317.1, on the reverse strand, counting down.
GGTCAGGCCGTGATCCACACTACTTCTGAGAAACGCAAAAAAACCAATGAACAATTATCATTGGTTTACAGTACGTATTCATGGCTTGCGCCCTGAAAACTGGATACGAAACAAAGCGGTGAAATAAGATCATCTTGCGGAAGTGTTGAAATTAGGATAAGCCCTCGACCGATTAGTACTCGTCAGCTCCACACATTGCTGTGCTTCCACCCCGAGCCTATCAACCTCGTGTTCTCCAAGGGGTCTTACTAATTGGGAAATCTCATCTTGAGGCGGGCTTCGCGCTTAGATGCTTTCAGCGCTTATCCCTTCCGCACTTGGCTACCCAGCGATGCTCCTGGCGGAACAACTGGTACACCAGCGGTGCGTCCATCCCGGTCCTCTCGTACTAAGGACAGCCCCTCTCAAATTTCCTACGCCCGCGACAGATAGGGACCGAACTGTCTCACGACGTTCTGAACCCAGCTCGCGTACCGCTTTAATGGGCGAACAGCCCAACCCTTGGGACCTACTTCAGCCCCAGGATGCGATGAGCCGACATCGAGGTGCCAAACCTCCCCGTCGATGTGGACTCTTGGGGGAGATAAGCCTGTTATCCCCAGGGTAGCTTTTATCCGTTGAGCGATGGCCCTTCCATTCGGTACCACCGGATCACTAAGCCCGACTTTCGTCCCTGCTCGACTTGTAGGTCTCGCAGTCAAGCTCCCTTATGCCTTTGCACTCTACGAATGATTTCCAACCATTCTGAGGGAACCTTAGGGCGCCTCCGTTACTCTTTAGGAGGCGACCGCCCCAGTCAAACTGTCCACCTGACACGGTCCTTCTACCGGCTTCACGGTAGTAAGTTAGAACTCCGATACGATCAGGGTGGTATCCCAACGGCGCCTCCACAGAAGCTTGCGCTCCTGCTTCATAGGCTCCCACCTATCCTGTACAGACCGTACCAAAGTTCAATATCAAGTTACAGTAAAGCTCCATGGGGTCTTTCCGTCACGTCGCGGGTAACCTGCATCTTCACAGGTACTAAAATTTCACCGGATCTCTCGTTGAGACAGCGCCCAAGATCGTTACGCCATTCGTGCGGGTCAGAATTTACCTGACAAGGAATTTCGCTACCTTAGGACCGTTATAGTTACGGCCGCCGTTTACTGGGGCTTCGGTTCATAGCTTCGGGTTACCCCTAACCACTCCCCTTAACCTTCCAGCACCGGGCAGGCGTCAGCCCGTATACTTCGCCTTACGGCTTCGCACAGACCTGTGTTTTTGCTAAACAGTCGCTTGGGCCTCTTCACTGCGGCCCCCTCGTGCTATTCACACTACCGGGGCACCCCTTCTCCCGAAGTTACGGGGTCATTTTGCCGAGTTCCTTAACGAGAGTTCTTCCGCGCGCCTTAGAATATTCATCTCGCCTACCTGTGTCGGTTTGCGGTACGGGCACCTTCTCCTGGCTAGAGGCTTTTCTTGGCAGCGTGGGTGCATGACCTTCGGTACTATGATTTTCCCTCCCCATCACAGCTTGAGGTATTAGTGTGCGGATTTGCCTACACACACCTCTCACTGCTTAGACAGACTATTCCATCAGTCTGCGTCATTGCCCTCCTGCGTCCCCCCATTGCTCATAACGGATTACGGTGGTACAGGAATTTCAACCTGTTGTCCTTCGACTACGCCTTTCGGCCTCGCCTTAGGTCCCGACTTACCCTGGGCGGACGAACCTTCCCCAGGAACCCTTAGGCTTTCGGCGGATCAGATTCTCACTGATCTTTTCGTTACTCATACCGGCATTCTCACTTGTATGCAGTCCACCGTTCCTTCCGGTACGACTTCAACCCGCATACAACGCTCCCCTACCCAAGTACACATAGTGTACATGCCATAGCTTCGGTGGTGTGTTTAGCCCCGTTACATTTTCGGCGCAGAGTCACTCGACCAGTGAGCTATTACGCACTCTTTAAATGATGGCTGCTTCTAAGCCAACATCCTGGTTGTCTTCGCAACTCCACATCCTTTCCCACTTAACACACACTTAGGGACCTTAGCTGATGATCTGGGCTCTTTCCCTCTTGACAACGGATCTTAGCACTCGCTGTCTGACTCCCGAGTATACATACATGGCATTCGGAGTTTGACTGGACTTGGTAACCCTTGGCGGGCCCCGCACCCAATCAGTGCTCTACCTCCACGATGCTTTACCTCGAGGCTAGCCCTAAAGCTATTTCGGGGAGAACCAGCTATCTCCGAGTTCGATTGGAATTTCTCCCCTACCCCCACGTCATCCCAGAGCTTTTCAACGCTCACGAGTTCGGGCCTCCAGTAAGTATTACCTTACCTTCACCCTGCACAGGGGTAGATCACACGGTTTCGGGTCTACGACCACGTACTTATTCGCCCTATTCAGACTCGGTTTCCCTTCGGCTCCGCCTCATCAGCTTAACCTTGCACGTGAACGTAACTCGCCGGTTCATTCTACAAAAGGCACGCCATCACCCCTAGATCGGGCTCTGACTTCTTGTAAGCGCACGGTTTCAGGTTCTTTTTCACTCCGCTCCCGCGGTGCTTTTCACCTTTCCCTCACGGTACTGCTTCACTATCGGTCGCCAGGTAGTATTTAGCCTTGGCAGATGGTCCTGCCGGATTCCCACGAGGTTTCACGTGTCTCGCGGTACTCGGGATCCGTCTCGGAGAGAGCACACTTTCGGCTACAGGGTTGTTACCTTCTGTGACGGGCCTTTCCAGACCTCTTCGCCTAATCTGCTCTTTTATCACTCCATGTGAGACGTCCCACAACCCCTAAGAGCAAGCTCTTAGGTTTGGGCTTCTCCGCGTTCGCTCGCCGCTACTGACGGAATCACTATTGTTTTCTACTCCTCAGGGTACTTAGATGTTTCAGTTCCCCTGGTCTGCCTCTACTGTAGCTATGTATTCACTACAGAGTAACTATCCATTACGATAGCTGGGTTTCCCCATTCGGAAATCTCCGGATCAAAGCTCACTTACAGCTCCCCGAAGCATATCGCTGTTCGTCGCGTCCTTCATCGGCTCCTGGCGCCTAGGCATCCACCGTGCGCTCTTATTAGCTTAACCACGTGCGATCCGCTAACGTTAGCCGTAAGGCTAATGTTCGGTCGTCACGATTCAACACATCTCAGCTATAAGATGATTTCTTAATTCGCGCTTTGTTTCGTTATCCAGTTTTCAAGGTGCAAAAACTTCATGGTGGAGACTAGCGGGATCGAACCGCTGACCCCCTGCGTGCAAGGCAGGTGCTCTCCCAGCTGAGCTAAGTCCCCAAACTATTTCCCCAAAAAGTGACGTTATCCTCCGAAGGTTATTCCGATTACTTTTCGGGGACCCCGTTACTGTGGGTTTGTGGTTGGCCTTAGTGGACTCGAACCACCGACCTCACCCTTATCAGGGGTGCGCTCTAACCAGCTGAGCTAAAGGCCATCGCTAGTTCCGGCGATTAAAAAAGCCCCAATATCGGGCCTGCCTGGCGGCGTCCTACTCTCCCAGGACCCTGCGGTCCAAGTACCATTGGCGCTGGAGGGCTTAACGGTCGTGTTCGAGATGGGTACGCGTGGTACCCCTCCGCCATTACCACCAGACAGGTGCGTATGTCGCCAAACATACACGGGTATTACTTATTGAAAGAGACTTGCTCTCTCAAAACTGAACTCGAGCTTCATACGGTAATCTGTTATAGCCCTCAAGGGGCTCCTTAGAAAGGAGGTGATCCAGCCGCACCTTCCGATACGGCTACCTTGTTACGACTTCACCCCAATCATCTACCCCACCTTCGGCGGCTGGCTCCCTTGCGGGTTACCCCACCGACTTCGGGTGTTGTAAACTCTCGTGGTGTGACGGGCGGTGTGTACAAGACCCGGGAACGTATTCACCGCGGCATGCTGATCCGCGATTACTAGCAATTCCGACTTCATGCAGGCGAGTTGCAGCCTGCAATCCGAACTGAGACCGGCTTTGATAGGATTGGCTCCACCTCGCGGCTTCGCGACCCGTTGTACCGGCCATTGTAGTACGTGTGTAGCCCAGGTCATAAGGGGCATGATGATTTGACGTCATCCCCGCCTTCCTCCGGTTTGTCACCGGCAGTCAACCTAGAGTGCCCAGCTTAACCTGCTGGCAACTAAGTTCAAGGGTTGCGCTCGTTGCGGGACTTAACCCAACATCTCACGACACGAGCTGACGACAACCATGCACCACCTGTCTCCTCTGTCCCGAAGGAAAGCCCTATCTCTAGGGATGTCAGAGGGATGTCAAGACCTGGTAAGGTTCTTCGCGTTGCTTCGAATTAAACCACATACTCCACTGCTTGTGCGGGTCCCCGTCAATTCCTTTGAGTTTCAGTCTTGCGACCGTACTCCCCAGGCGGAGTGCTTAATGTGTTAACTTCGGCACCGAGGGCATGATACCCCCAACACCTAGCACTCATCGTTTACGGCGTGGACTACCAGGGTATCTAATCCTGTTTGCTCCCCACGCTTTCGCGCCTCAGCGTCAGTTACAGTCCAGAAAGTCGCCTTCGCCACTGGTGTTCCTCCACATCTCTACGCATTTCACCGCTACACGTGGAATTCCACTTTCCTCTTCTGTACTCAAGCTCCCCAGTTTCCAGTGCATCACGGGGTTGAGCCCCGCACTTAGACACCAGACTTAAAGAGCCGCCTGCGCGCGCTTTACGCCCAATAATTCCGGACAACGCTTGCCCCCTACGTATTACCGCGGCTGCTGGCACGTAGTTAGCCGGGGCTTTCTTCTCAGGTACCGTCATCGAGCTAGCAGTTAACTAGCTCTTATTCTTCCCTGGCAACAGAGCTTTACGACCCGAAAGCCTTCCTCACTCACGCGGCGTTGCTCCATCAGGCTTTCGCCCATTGTGGAAGATTCCCTACTGCTGCCTCCCGTAGGAGTCTGGGCCGTGTCTCAGTCCCAGTGTGGCCGTTCACCCTCTCAGGTCGGCTACGCATCGTCGCCTTGGTGAGCCGTTACCCCACCAACTAGCTAATGCGCCGCAGGCCCATCCTTAAACCACAGATTGCTCCGTGTTTCCCAAGTCCGTCATGCGACAAACTTGCGTATCCGGTTTTAGCATCCGTTTCCGAATGTTATCCCGGTCTTAAGGGCAGGTTGCCTACGTGTTACTCACCCGTCCGCCGCTAACTTAACTAAGGAGCAAGCTCCTCAGTTAAATCCGCTCGACTTGCATGTATTAGGCACGCCGCCAGCGTTCGTCCTGAGCCAGGATCAAACTCTCCATGATAGAAGCCGAAGCTTCATATTGTGAGAGCCAAATGGCTCAATCTGTATTGCTGGTTTGCTTACTGCGACCGTAGTCACTGCAAGACTTTTTTTATTACCGTAATTCGCTCGAATTCAGTTTTCAAAGAACAATTTGTGTTGCTGTTGTTTCAGTGTGTTACGCCGTCTTTCGAAGCGGCTTAAATAATATATCACGTCTCCATAGGCGATTGCAACAGTTTTCTTATAGGAATTTTATTACATTAATTATTTGCTCCTATAAATCATTTCGTTTACTTACAGTATGTCACTAACCTATACCTTGTTACCCTTACCCCTTCTATAACGTACATGAGATGTTTAACCTACTATAACTGTAATAGCGTACATCGAAAGTACGAGTGAGTGAACTGTAGTGATAAAAAGTGTCACTGCGTGCTGCTAATGCTAAAGGTAATGGAGACTTAGCAGAATCCCTTCTGAGCGAGAGGGATACCGTGACATAGACATAGACGGTTTAATATTGTCTCCTATGTAACAAAAATCGGCCACACACCCCAAGGTGTATGACCGATTCACTTAAAATCTTACCGATCGCGCATATGCGGGAAGAGCAGCACGTCACGGATCGATGGAGCATCCGTCAACAGCATAATAAGGCGATCGATCCCGATTCCGAGTCCACCTGTTGGTGGCATCCCGTATTCGAGGGCACGAATGAAATCATCGTCCATCTCATGCGCTTCATCGTTGCCTGCTTCCTTCTCAACTAACTGCGCCTCGAAGCGACTACGTTGGTCAATCGGATCATTAAGCTCCGTGAACGCATTCGCATGCTCGCGCGCTACAATAAACAATTCAAAACGATCCGTAAACCGCGGATCGGACGCATTCTTCTTCGCAAGTGGTGAAATCGCAACAGGATGGCCTGTAACGAATGTAGGTTGAATCAACGTATGCTCACAGAACTGCTCGAAGAATGCATTTACGATATGTCCAAAGGACATGTGCTTCTCCACAGGAACCTTATGTTCCTTCGCCAAGCGATGAGCCTCTTCATCCGTCATCTGCACAGAGAAATCAACACCTACAGTTTCCTTGACCAAATCCGTCATAGATACACGACGCCAAGCAGGTGTTAAATCGACCTCTTGACCTTGATACGTAATCACCGTTGTACCTAACACCTCTTGCGCAATATGAGCAATTACACCCTCAGTCAGGCGCATAATGTCCTCATAGTCTGCATAAGCCTCATACAGCTCGATCATCGTAAACTCTGGATTGTGACGCGTGGATATACCTTCGTTACGATAAACTCGTCCGATTTCGTACACCTTTTCCAAACCGCCCACGATCAAACGCTTCAGGTGAAGCTCAATTGCGATCCGCATATAGAGCTGCATATCAAGTGCATTATGATGTGTAATAAAAGGACGAGCCGATGCTCCCCCAGCAATCGTGTGCAAGGTTGGTGTTTCTACTTCAAGGAAACCGAGGTTATCCAAATATCGACGCATCGATTGAATAATCTTGGACCGCGTAATGAACGTCTTCTGAACATCAGGGTTCACAATGAGATCGACATAACGTTCGCGATACCGTGTCTCAACATCCTTCAGTCCATGGAATTTATCCGGCAATGGTAGCAAAGACTTCGTCAATACGATGACTTCCTTTGCCTTCACTGAGATTTCGCCCGTCTTCGTTCTGAAAACGTGACCAGACACACCGATCAAATCACCGATGTCGAGTAAATTGAAAGCTGCGTATTGACTTTCCGAAACGGAATCCTGACGCACATAAATTTGCATTCTACCGCTCAAATCCTGCAAGTGAGCAAATGCAGCCTTACCCATTACGCGCTTTGTCATAATCCGACCAGCAATCAAAACCTCTATGCCCTTCTCCTCAAGCTCTTCGTTCGTCAGCGCTTCATACGCAGACAAAATATCAGTTGCATGATGAGTAGGTTTAAATGGCGAACCGAACGGATCGATGCCCAGGCCTCGAAGCTCGTCCAATTTCCCTCTGCGGATTTGTAGTAATTCACTTAACTCCGCTATTTCTGTCTGATCCACATTATCCATGACTAAGCGCTCCTTCATTTCCTTTATCCCCAAGCCATACGCAATCGCACGTACAATTCAACATAACCAATTTACAGGCAAAAAAGCTTCCTAAGGAAGCTTTTCATCCCACAGCGTGCAACATTTCACTTCAATCGATGGCGTAATGAGTTTGGATACCACCCGATGAATTACCGATTTATCTTTTGATGTCGACAATTTTGTATTGAATGATGCCCGCAGGAACGTTGACTTCAACGGTCGTACCCTTCTTTTTGCCAATAATCGCTCTGCCCACAGGGCTCTCATTAGAAATCTTATTGTTGAGTGGATCAGATTCCGCTGTGCCGACAATCGTGTAATCGACCATATCGCCAAATTCCAAATCTTCTACAACAACCGTCGATCCGATCCCTACTGTCTCCAAATCGATTTCTTCACTATTAATGATGCGGGCATTGCGCAGCATCTTCTCTAGCGTAATAATTCGACCTTCAATGAATGCTTGCTCGTTTTTCGCGTCCTCGTACTCCGAGTTTTCGCTGATATCTCCGTAACCAATCGCTATCTTGATACGCTCCGCCACTTCGCGGCGCTTGACCGACTTGAGGTTCTCAAGCTCCTCTTCCAGCCTCTTCAGCCCATCAAGGGTTAGAAGAACTTCCTTATCGCTCATCTCACCGATCTCCTGTCATGTCAATAATTTTCAGGGTTGCTAATCAAATATATGGCAGGTCATCGCGGACATGACAATGAAATTGCCTTCGTCCAGCGAATTCCAGATTAGCGGGCGAATATTGTTTCTGATTATATTTCAACCCCTCAAAAATGTCAATTCACGGAAGTGCCCAAATTTCCTTCAAAATGTATGCGCTTCATTTCACTGTAAGACAGCTTGTGCAACATTCTACTGTTACACAGCAGCATTTGCATTGAACTCTTCAACAAATTCAACATATTCCATAAGAATCTTCTCTACTGCCGAGCGACTCGTCAGATCCATAATCGAATCTTTCACCTTCGCAGAATCCGGCATCCCTTTCAAGTACCACGCCAGGTGCTTGCGCATTTCCCTTACTGCAACACTTTCACCCTTCAAGTCTGATAAACGATCGAGGTGCAGCATTGCAATCCGAATCTTCTCGCTTACCTTAGGATCAGGGAGCAGTTCTCCACGAGTGAGAAAATGAACGGTACGATACAGCATCCAAGGGTTACCGAGCGCACCACGACCAATCATGACGCCATCACAATTTGTATGCTCAAGCAGTCGCTTCGCATCTTCAGGAGAGAATACATCACCGTTACCGATGACAGGAATGTTCACCGCTTGTTTCACATCGCGTAGAATGTCCCAATTCGCTACTCCCGTATAGAGTTGCTCTCTCGTCCGACCATGCACACTAACCGCGGCACCGCCTGCACGTTCAACCGCCTGCGCATTTTCAACTGCATAGATGTGTTGATCATCCCAGCCAATCCGCATCTTCACCGTTACCGGCTTAAGCTTCGCAGCTTCGACAGCATACGATACCATATCATATATTTTTTGCGGATCGAGCAGCCATCTTGCACCTGCATCGCACTTCGTTACCTTTGGCACTGGACAACCCATATTAATATCAATGATGTCCGCATTCGTGTTCTGATCGACGAATTTCACAGCTTCGACAAGGGACTCCTTGTCTCCACCGAATATTTGCAAGCTCAGCGGCTTTTCCCGTTCGTCAACGAACAGCATCTCCAGCGTCCGCTTATTGCCATGCAGAATTGCCTTGTCGCTCACCATCTCCGCACAAACAAGTCCGCATCCGAACTCCTTTGCAATAAGACGAAAAGCAGGGTTGCATACACCCGCCATCGGGGCGAGCACCACATTATTGTTCATCTGTACATTGCCAATCTTCAACATCATAAGTCCCTCCTTCCATTAAGCAAGCAAGTCCGACATGTGCCAAACCGCCCATTGTTCAATGCCTTCATCTATAAGATTCATCTTCGACAGCTGCCGTTCCCATGGAAAGCTAGACGCATCCTCCCACACATCACGCAGAGGTACAAGCACGAATGCCCGCTCTCCCATACGCGGGTGCGGTAGCGTTAACTCCGACGTTTCCAGCACTGTCTCTCCAACAACGAGTAAATCCAAATCGATATTGCGCGGGCCCCACCGAATGTCGCGTACTCTTCCCATCTCCTGCTCAATTGCAAGTAAACGTCGAAGCAGCTCAAGCGGTGAAAGCTCCGTCCGAAGCGCTGCAACCATATTTAGAAAAGAAGGCTGCTCTGTATAACCTACCGGCGCAGTCTCATACACGGGTGAAATCGCAGTTAGTTCAATTGCAGCTTCTGCTGCAATATGGCGGATCGCACCGCGAAGCGATGCTTCACGATCACCAAGATTGGCGCCCAGCGCCACATAAGCTTGTTGCACAATGAATCAATCCTCTACCGCGACGACAGCTCCATCCGGGCCTCGACGTCTGCGAAGCTCAACGGTTACACCATCGAACGTAATGTCGAAGGGCGGATTCGGCTTCGTTACCGACACCGTCACTTCAATGATACTAGTATACGTACCTAGTACAGATGACGCAATCTTTTCAGCTAACGTCTCTATCAATTTTACAGCAGGTCCCTCAACAATTTGTTTTACGAGTGTATGCACGTCCGCATAGTTGACTGTATCATTCACATCGTCAGAATGCCCGGCTGGTCTTAAATTGAGACGCATATCCAAATCTACAGCGTACTTTTGACCTAGGCGATTTTCCTCAGGAATAACCCCGTGATATCCGAAAAATACCATCTTTTTAAGCAACATTCGATCCATCTTAATTCCTCCCTGCTTGTTTATAGACGATGGCATCGGTTAACGTCGCCACCCGCTTCATCTGCTTAATGTCATGAACTCTCACGATCTGACAGCCCTGCGCGATGCCAAGTGCAACCGTTGCTCCTGTGCCTTCGACTGCATCATCGGCCGTAACGCCTAACGTGTTCCGAATAAAGGTTTTGCGAGAGGTGGCAAGCAGCACCGGAAATCCTAACGCTACGAGCTCGTCCAGTCGTCCCATTAATTCAACATTTTCCGCATCATTCTTGGCAAAGCCTATTCCTGGATCAAGCCAAATTTGATCGTCGCTTACTCCGGCACGATGCGCAATCCGCACACAATCGTTCAAATCCTGTAGGACATCCGGAACATAATCTGTATAGTCACGCGCCTCGCGGTTATGCATAATAATGACGGGACAGCCGAATTCCGCCACAACTGCTGCCATTCCCGCATCTCTTCGTAAGCCCCATACATCGTTAACAATATGCGCACCCGCCTCTAATGCTTGACGAGCAACCTCCGCTTTATACGTATCGACGCTAATCGGAAGCTTAACTTCTGTGCTTACCGCACGAATGATCGGAATAATTCGCTGCAATTCTTCTTCAGTGGAAACCGCAGCATGTCCAGGTCGCGTCGATTCGCCACCGATATCGATAAGATCTGCGCCCTCTGCCGCCATTTGCTTTGCCCGTGCTACAGCCGCTTCAACCTCAATATACTTTCCACCGTCGGAGAACGAGTCCGGTGTTGCATTCAGAATGCCCATAATTAACGTGCGCTGACCGAGCTCAAGCGTTAATCCATCTTTGAACTTATACTTGCGTGTGTAAAATGTCGGGTTCATTGTGTCTATTTCCTTCCTTCTGCCTGACTTCGGTATTGACGCATCAATTCCGTGGTATTCGGACCGATCGTTAGCTTAGTGCTCACGGATCGCCCCTGTTCGTCCTCGAGCATCGTTACAGGAACAATCTCTTGAATTGAGCTCGTAAGAAATACTTCATCTGCTTGCACGAGCTCTTCCCACTTAAAGAACCCTTCCTGCACTGAACGACCATTGGCTTTCACAAGTGCGATAACTGCTTCGCGTGTAATGCCGGGCAATAATCCCGTTTCGACTGAGGGTGTGTAGAGCGTCCCCTGTGAAATCCAAAAGATGTTGCTAACCATCCCTTCCACAATATGACCATTCGCATGAAGAAATAGCCCCTCCGTCCCTGGAGCTGACCCTGCTGCGATCAGTTCGCGCTTCGCAACGATATTGTTCATATAATGGAATGATTTTAGCCGTAGTCCTGTTTCAGGCGTGCTCCGTAGGAGCTTGAGCTTGCGAACCGTTTTCCCTTGGCGCGTATCTGGATGATCAGTCACCAGCTCCTTGATGTGAATCAACACATTTGGCTGATCGTAATCTGTGGTTGGCAATCCAATCGCACCCTCACCCGCAGATACCGACCAGCGTATATACGCCTCACTTAGATTATTCGCTTCAAGCAAATATGCAATCGCCTGCTTAATCTCAATGAGATCAGGGGTATAGCGGATACCTAGCTGCTCACAGCCCGCTTGCATCCGAGTGGCATGCTGTTCGAGCAGCCAAGGTTGACCGTTATAAGTGCGAAACGTCTCAAACAATCCCATTCCGTACAAAAAACCGTGATCAAATGCTGAGATCACGGCTACATGACGATCGGTTAATTGACCATTCCACCAAAATTTCATTGTCTCACGCCCGACTTAAAGTTGAGGAAATTACGCAATATTTTCAGACCATGGTCTGTCATAATCGATTCTGGATGGAACTGAACCCCTTCAACGACGAATTCCTTGTGTCGCAAGCCCATAATGAGTCCATCGCTCGTCTGTGCGCTGATCTCTAGGCAATCGGGAAGCGTCTCGCGCTTCACAATCAAGGAGTGATATCTGGTTGCTGTGAACGGCGATGGCAAATCCGTGAAAATTGTACCCCCATCGTGGGTTATCTCTGAAGTTTTGCCGTGCATCAGCTCACCTGCACGAATCACATCGCCACCGAAGGCTTGGCCGATCGATTGATGCCCAAGGCATACGCCTAGAATTGGAATTTCACCCTTAAAGCGCTCTATTAAGGCAAGGCTAATGCCTGCTTCATTCGGCGTACAAGGTCCTGGAGAGATCAGAATATGATCCGGAGACAGCTTCGTGATGCCATCCAAATCAATCTCATCGTTGCGATGAACGACAACCTCTTCGCCAAGCTCCCCCAAATATTGTACCAAGTTGTACGTGAATGAATCGTAATTGTCTATGACGAGTATCATAATAGTTCCCCCTGCTTCTCGCGGTATTGCACGGCCTTCCATAGCGCCTTCGCTTTATTAAGTGACTCGTAGAATTCCCGCTCCGGTACTGAATCAATAACGATCCCCGCACCTGCTTGAATGTGACAGACTCCGTCCTTTAAAACAATTGTTCGAATAATTATATTAAATTCCATATTGCCGTTATAGTCAATCCATCCGAAAGAACCTGTATACGGACCGCGTCGCGTCGGTTCCAGCTCTTCGATAATTTCCATCGTACGCACTTTGGGTGCCCCGGTTATCGTTCCACCAGGGAACACTGCAGCGAGCACGTCTAGTGTATCCTTATGAGGGGCAAGCTCCGCTTCCACTTGAGAGACGAGATGCATCACATGCGAATAGCGCTCTACCGTCATCAGCTCGGGTACCTTCACCGTGCCATACTTGGCGACTCGTCCAAGATCGTTGCGCTCCAGATCGACGAGCATGACGTGCTCTGCACGTTCCTTCTCACTTGTGAGCAGCTCATCCTCTAGTTTACGATCTTCCTCGGGTGATCTCCCCCGTCTGCGCGTGCCCGCAATCGGCCGAGTGGACAGCTTGTTGCCATCAAGCTTCACCAGCAATTCAGGAGAAGCGCTGACGAGCGCGAAGGACGGTGTTCGTAGCAATCCCATATAGGGGGAGGGGTTCACTAGACGTAACCACTCATAAAGCACTTCAGGACTCGTCTCGATTGGACGGCTTTGGCGCAGAGATAGATTCGCTTGGAAAATGTCACCTTGGCCGATGTACTCTTGGATTCTGCGAACCGCACGTTCGTACTCCGATTTGCTCATCGAGGTGGATAGGTTAGGCAAGCTCTCAATGTCAATTTGGAGGTCGTCCTTGTCCATCATAGCAAGCATAGTGGCATGCTTCTTCTGTGTGGCAGAGATTTCGGAGATCGCTAGCCAGTTGCGCCATTGCTGCTCCATCCGCTCGGCACGCTGCCCTGCTTCTTCGTAGAGCTGATGTAGTTGTTGCTCGGTTAACGGCTCCTGCAATGGAACATGAACCGTACAATATACACATCGCTCCTGATGATCTGCGATCCACAGCTCTTCATACCTTTGGAAGGTGTAGTCGGGAATGTCGAGATCATCCTTCGCGGACGTAGGCAATCGCTCGATGCTTCGTACAATATCATAGCTCCATAGCCCCAGTACGCCACCGATGCAGTCGGGCAAGCCTCCAAGCTTCAGGCTTGGGCTTGTCCAGTCTTGCAACCATTGCCTCACTAGCGGAAGTGGTGCACCAGAGTGTTCGCTGACCGGAAGCCACCGTTCAGTCTGTGCTTCCGTTACTCCACACTCTGGCTCCCATACTTTCGCTCGTTCACCTTTCCCCTCAATGACAGACACTGGCTTAATGCCCACAATCGAGTATCGGCCATCCTTGCCACTCTCTAACAGACAAGAATAAGAAGACGCCTCCAGCCAGCACCGATCCCAGAACAGTGGCGTGACTGTTCCTCCACCTAGCTCTAATCTTGTTATGTAAGGAAGCAGGGAGTACTTCCCGCTCCACTGCTTCCACTGTTCAAATGTAATCAATTTCACACATAGCTCCCCAGTCCATTCTCTATATAAGCAGAATACCACAAAAGCTAATCGCCTATATAGTTATCGGGCAACACTTCATAGATGAATGGGTTCGGGATAAAATCTGCTTTATTCATATATCCGCTTACACCGCCTGTAGAAGTAATCAAATAACGATCGCCTACCTCATCATTAATGTATACCGGAGCAAGAAAAGACAGCTTCATTGTTGCTTTGCCGGTCTCATCATAGAGCTGTACAAGGTCATCGACATACCCTTCTCTTGCTTTCTCCTTATCATACGTTTGCAAATCCGATCTACGTAGCCACTTGTCGCCCACATAGGGGGAATCGTATGTCATCTCTCGGACAGCGACCCAGTCGTCGCCGAACTCCTTTACCACCTGCACGACCTTGCCCCTCCACAGTACAAAGCCATGTGGTTCTGGCTCATCTGGGTACCGGCTATAGGTGACAGGCTCCCCTACCATCATTACATATGGATTGTTTACCTTCTCCACTCGGACGTGATTTTCTAGCTCAGAGGATAAATACCAGCTTGGAATCCACCCCGATAGCCGATCCTTTGTTACGATAAGCGTATATGCCCCCTTTGCACCCGCAATAGAGTAAGGTTCATCCGGCTCAGCTACAAATTCACTAAAGGTTTGGTAACGATCTGGTGTAGGTATCGTTTCTATATCTCCGATGACATAAAAGAAGGGGGGTCCATACGGATCAACTGGATAATCCTCAATTTGTATCTGTGTAGGCTCAGGCATAGAGGAGGGTACCGGAATAGGAGACTGTGATTCGATAGGAAGATTTTCAATTCCCGCAGGAGCATGATTCGTCTGACCATTGCCAGACCCAAATTGCCCATTCAGCAGCCAAAATGCAATGCTCGCAATTACGACAACTCCACCCATGACAGTCCATATTCTCCACCCACTCTGACGAGCTCCTTGCTGTTTTGCAATTCGGCGCTCTATTTTCCCCATTTTTTCCGATGTGAATGTAGAGCCGGGGAATTGTTCGTCCGTCTTCAATTGCTTATACCATTCTGGCTTTTGATTATGCTCGCTCATACTGCGCTTCCTCCTTCCATGCCTCTGTAACTTTGCTACGCGCACGAGACAATCGAGATTTCACTGTTCCGAGCGGTATATCGAGTACGCTTGCAATTTCCTCCAAAGATAGATCGTACTTGGCATCGAGTAGCAACACTTCTCTATACTTGACCGGGAGCACCATGACGACCCGCCACAGTTCCTCTGATCGACTTCGACTCATCGCCTCCTGCTCCGCAGACGGACTCGACCCATTAACACGCTCGATCGGACGATCCACTAAAACCACTTTGCGAAAAAATGATGCCCGACGATAGTTAAGCGCAACGTTACGCGTAATCGCAAGCAACCACGTTTGCATGGACGACTGCCCACGAAACGTTCCAATCCGACGATAAGCCTGCAGAAATACATCCTGTGTCACATCATCCGCAAGATCAAATCTTCTCGTCATATAAAAGGCAAAGTCCCAAACTCGCTGACCGTATGTCTCCATCAACTCACGGAAACCCTCGCCCTCGAATGCCTCAATATTCCTCCAATATTGCTGCTCCATTCTCTCACCTCTAACTAATTAGACACAGCAAACAGGGAAAAGGTTCCAACAATAAAAAGAGCCCCCGCCAAGGCAAACTGCCTCGCGAGAGCTCTTAAACATATACAAACTTAGTTTTCGAAGTTGAATAGTGGCGTGCTCAAGTAGCGCTCACCGTTCGAAGGAACGATTGCGACTACGCGCTTGCCAGCGCCAAGCTCTTTCGCTACTTTCAATGCTGCGAAGATCGCTGCACCTGAGGAAATCCCTACGAGCAAACCTTCCTTCTTCGCTACTGTACGAGCTGTTTCGAACGCATCATCGTTCTCAACTGTCAGTACTTCATCATAAACTTCACGGTTTAAAATTTCAGGAATGAAGTTCGCGCCGATCCCTTGAATCTTATGTGGTCCTGGTGCACCACCGGACAAGATTGGGGAGCCAGCAGGCTCAACTGCGTATACTTTCACGTTCGGGAAGCTTTGCTTCAACACTTCGCCTGCACCGGAAATTGTACCGCCTGTTCCGATCCCTGCTACGAATGCATCCAGCTTACCATCATGACCATTGATCGCTTCAACGATTTCTGGACCTGTTGTTTCACGGTGAATTTTCACATTTGCTTGGTTTTTGAATTGTTGTGGAAGGAAGTAGCTTGCGTTCTCCTTCACAATCTCTTCAGCTTTCTTAACTGCACCATTCATACCTTCAGAACCTGGAGTTAGAACAAGATCAGCACCATAAGCACGAAGCAGGTTGCGACGCTCCAAGCTCATTGTTTCAGGCATTACGAGAATTGCACGGTAGCCTTTAGCAGCTGCGACCATCGCAAGACCAATGCCTGTGTTACCGCTTGTTGGCTCAACGATTGTGCTTTCACCTGGTTTGATGATACCAGCTTTTTCAGCTTCTTCAATCATGCTGATCGCAATTCTGTCCTTAACGCTCGCGCCTGGATTTTGATATTCAAGCTTTACGTAAATTTCTGCGCTACCTTCAGGAACAATGCGATTCAACTTCACAAGTGGCGTATCTCCGATTAACTGCGTAACATTCTGGACAAGTCTTGCCATGGATAAGTCCCTCCTTGATATTAAACGGACCTTGCCGCCTCTTTGCTTTAATCCGACTAATTCAGTCGGCTTTGCTTTGTATTCATCTTATCAACCAGCGTGAGGATTGTCAATAGTATTACACAGGATTAACCAAAGAAATCCATTGCAATCCCTTATCAGTGCTGTAGCGCAGCATCTTCCGCAATAACATGCGCTTTGTATTTATCCAACAATGCTTGCTCCACACCTTGCATAGAGTCTACTTTGCCTAACGCAAGTGTATACCGCACCTCTTGCCTTGCCTGCTCGATAGGCTTCGGATCAATTACACCCCGACCCATCAATACGATGATAACGTAGCCTAGACCAGTATCAATCGGACCCCTTATTTCACCCACGTTCATGCTGCTTACAGTACGCAAGATCGCACGATCTACGAAAGGATCTAAATCATCAATCCACCCTAACGAGCCACCGTCCTCAGCAGAAAATTCATCGAGTGAGTACCGCTCAGCCATCGCGCCGAAATCCGCGCCACCCTTCAACTGTGACAACACCTGATCAGCTATGGTCTCATCATCCAAGACGATTTGTGCCAATAGATAGCGATAACGCGTTTCAAACTGCTCTCGATGATCCGCAATATACTCGTCAATCTCCACATCCAATACTTCAATGTCTCGGGTCGCGATCTTTTCCAGCAACAAACGAATTCGTGCGTCCTCACGCACATCACTAGGCTCCATCCCCAGCTGCTCCTGCATGACTGCATAAAATTCATCTTCACTCTCATAACCGTGGCTCATATTCGCTAATTCCTGCATGAGTTCATCATCTGTAACGGTTAATTGAAGAGACTTCGCTTCCTGCTCCACGACCGCAGTCAACATTAATGCTCTAAGTGTCTGTTGTCCGTATTCTGTCAGAAGTCGATCTAGTAATTGCTTTCTTGTAATCGAAGTGTCTCCTACAGTTGCGATCACTTCTTCCACCGATCCCGTCTCGACCGACTCTTTAGGTAACTGTGTTGAGGGGTTGCTTGCACCTGATTGCTCTTTATCCTCTGACTGACAGCCCGACACAATCAATATGAAGAGGGTTAGCAGTACGAGCGGCACAAGCCGGGTCGTCTCCCTCATGGCGATCAATCCTTTCACTACTCACGTACGGCTTGGTTAAGCATATCCTCGAGTTCATTTTGATCAAACAAATACTTTTCATTGCAAAAATGGCAGTGAATCTCCGCCTGACCATCCTCATCGATCAAAGTGCGAAGCTGATTCTTCCCAAGTGAAATCATCGTCTGCTTGAATCGGTCACGTTTACAGCTACATTTAAATACAGGCTCTACCCAATCGTGAATCGATACATCTTCGCCTACAAGAAATTGAAGTATTGTTTCTGGTGTTTCTCCTTGAGCTAGCAATGCAGTCACATGTGGCATCGCGCTCACCGCTTGTTCTAAGCGATCAAGCTGTTTATCTTCAATACCCGGCATCACCTGAATAATATACCCGCCTGCATGTAGCACCGAACCATCTGTATCCACAAGCACGCCTAATCCCACTGCTGATGGCGTCTGCTCCGACTCTGCAAAATATAACGTAAAATCCTCCGCTAGCTCACCCGAAATAATCGGTACGCTACCGCGATAAGGCTCTTTCATCCCTAGATCTTTGATGACGTGAATATAGCCCGTACGGCCAACCACACCTGCAACATCAAGCTTTCCTTCGTTGTTACTCGCTAGATGAGCGTGTGGATTATCGACATAACCTCTCACTTCGCCAGCAGCATTCGCATCAATAACGATCTGCCCCAATGGACCATCGCCTTTGACTTGTACCGTAAGTCGTTCATTGCCTTTTAACATATTACCCATCATCAGAGCTGCTGTTGCTGTCCGACCTAACGCCGCGGTTGCAGTTGGCATCGTTGCATGACGACGCTGCAATTCGGCGACAAGCTCAGTTGTACGTGCTGCGAATACACGAACGGCACCATTCCACGCGGTTCCCCGTACTAATTCGTCCTTCATGATGTTATTGCTCCTTTCAGTTCCCATTACCTGTTCCGTTCATATACAATCCGTAAACCCTCTAATGTAAGTAGCGGATCTACTGTCTCAATCGTTTCCGACTCTCCTGCAATCAACTCTGCCAGTCCACCTGTTGCCACCACGCGTGGCTTTACATTGAACTCCTTGCAAATTCGACGCACAATGCCATCCACTTGCCCCGCATAGCCAAAAATAATTCCAGATTGCATGGCAGCCACTGTATTTCGCCCGATTATGGAACGTGGCTTAGCGAGCTCAATACGTGGCAGCTTGGATGCTCGCTGATAGAGCGCCTCTGTAGAGATGCCCACACCTGGAACGATAGCACCACCTAAGTATGCACCCGATGCATCAATATAATCGAACGTTGTTGCCGTACCGAAATCAACAATGACGAGCGGTGTGCCATAATGCTCAATCCCCGCAACTGCATTCACAATGCGGTCTGCACCGACTTCACGTGGATTTTCGTAACGAATGTTGAGTCCTGTTTTAATACCTGGACCGACTATGAGTGGCTCACGACCAACATATTTAACGAACAATTCCTCTAACACGTTCATGATTGGCGGTACGACGCTAGATAGAATGACACCTTCGATCTGTTCTGCCCGCACACCTGCAATTTGAAATAAGCTGTGAATAAGGATGCCATATTCGTCAACTGTAGAAGAACGATTCGTGCTTAGACGCCAGTTGTAAGTTAAATTCTTATCTTCGTAAAGACCAAGAACAATATTCGTGTTGCCAACGTCGACGACAAGAATCATAGATGATCTCCCTTCTTTACCTCATTCAAATCCAAGCTAATATCAAGTGCTAGAAAAGAATGTGTAAGTCCACCCACCGAGATGACATCTACGCCACAACGTGCAATTTCAGCAACTCGCTCCGGAACAATTCCGCCAGATGCTTCGAGAACGATATGCGGTGCAAGCGCTCGAATTGCCTTAGCTGCTGTCGTCATCGCCTCAGTGCTCATATTATCGAACATAATGATATGTGCGCCCGCATGTACAGCTTCTTCCGCTTGTGCAAGCGTCTCAGCTTCCACCTCGATCATCATCGTATGTGGTATACGTGATTTAGCCCCTTGAACAGCCGCAGTAATACTACCAGCAGCCTTAATATGATTATCCTTTATCATTACAGCATCATAAAGACCAAAGCGATGGTTATAGCCACCACCGATACGGACTGCATATTTTTCCAATGTGCGATGACCTGGCGTCGTTTTGCGTGTATCCACGATCTTCGCAGTACCACCTTGCGCTGCACTCACATACTCATACGTCTTCGTCGCAATGCCCGAGAGCCGCTGCAGTAAATTGAGTGCCAGTCGCTCTCCCGTTAAAATACTATGCGTCGATCCTTCCACAATCGCAAGCACTGTACCCCGTTCAACACGATCGCCATCATACGCTTGCAGATTTAAATTTAAGTGCTCATCAACAACTTCAAACACGAGCCTCACTAGCGGCAATCCCGCAACGATACCCGCTTGCTTGGCATGGATGATACCCCGTGAACGATGTCCAGCAGGCACAGTTGCCATCGTCGTTATATCTCCTGAACCAATATCCTCAGCTAACCATTCACGAAGCTGTTGCTTGACCGCTGTAATCGCTGGTCCGCCAATCTCCCAATCGCTATGCTTCTCAAACATCGTCGATCCTCTCTTCTAAAATCCCTTTTTCTCGATGCAAAATCGTATGTTTATACCAGTCAACGTCATCACGTTCTGGATAATCTTCTCTATAATGTGCTCCACGGCTCTCCTCACGATGTAACGCTGCTTCAGCCACGAGTACAGCACATGTGAGTAGGTTTGCGAACTCGAGCTCTTCACGCTTCGTCAAGCACGTCTCGAATAAAGGTAGCTGACGCTGAAGCTCCTCAAGCCCCTTTTGCAAGCCCGCTTGCGTACGATGCAGTCCGACATGACGAACCATCACCTTCTGAAGCTTTAATTTGCGTTCAACAAGCGTACCCATCGCAATTGAAGTTCTTTCGTCGCAATGCACCTTTTCCTTGATCTGATGCTCAATTGGAGGCAGTTGGTGAATTCGATCAACGATACGCTGACCGAACACAATTGCTTCTGATAACGAGTTACTCGCTAGACGATTCGCGCCGTGCACCCCTGTAGATGAAACCTCGCCACACGCGAATAAACGCCCAATACTCGTTTCACCGTGCAGATCCGTTTTCACTCCGCCCATCATGTAGTGTGCAGCAGGAGCAACTGGAATCCAATCTGAAGTCATATCAAGACCATAATTCAAGCAATATTCATATATGGTTGGAAACCGATGGCGCACCATCTCCGGTGGCTCGTGAGTAATATCGATATATACATAAGTAGATTTCGTCGCTTCCATCTCGGCAACGATCGCTCGCGCGACAACATCACGCGGTGCAAGCTCCAGCTGTGGATGATACTTCTCCATAAATCGCTCACCACGAATGTTGCGTAAATACGCCCCTTCTCCACGCACAGCTTCAGAGATAAGAAATCGTGGCGCACCCGGGTAGCATAGCGACGTTGGATGAAATTGAATAAATTCCATATCCCGTATATTCGCACCTGCACGGTAGGCCATCGCAACTCCATCGCCTGTTGCAACCTCCGGATTCGTCGTATAACGATAGAGTTGACCTGTACCACCGGTGCAAAGAATGACAGCTTGTCCATACACCGCAACTCGAGCTCCATTCGGCTTCTGAACAATGGCGCCAACACATTCTCCATCCTGTGTGAGCAAGTCTAATACAAAGTGATCATCCCATAGCTCGATGCCTGAATTTGACTTCACTCTATCTGCGAGCGCTCGTACGATTTCATAGCCCGTTGCGTCACCGTTAGCATGCAAAATACGTCGTTGGCTATGCGCTCCTTCTTTCGTCAACGCAAGATGTCCATCTTCCTCATCGAAGTGCGTGCCGAACCGAATCAGCTCCTGCACTCCTTGCGGACCCTCATGTACAAGTACGTCAACAGCCGAAGCATCACACAAGCCTGCTCCGGCAATTAACGTGTCCTGACGGTGAAACTCCGGAGAGTCCTCATCCGAGATTACCGCTGCTATTCCCCCTTGGGCATAGCGTGTATTGCTATCGAAGAGCGATTTCTTCGTGATCATCAATACTTTTTTTGATTCACAAGATTTCAAAGCTGTATAGAGTCCGGCGATGCCGGCACCAATGATGATCACGTCCGTTTCTACTCGAGGTAATTTATCCAGATCGAAATCAACAACGTAACGTGGAATCATATGCTTCTCGTCCCCATCCCGACAAAAGAGTAACAATAAATATATTAGGCACCGAAGTAGCCATTACTTGACTAGTAGCATACGCTCTAGCGATAAACGTGCTTTAGCTGCAACATCTTCAGGTACATAGATCTGAGGCTGCATCGTCTCCAAACATTTGACAACCTTCTTGAGGTTGTTTACTTTCATGTTCGGGCAGACGAGGAATTTCGAGGCAAAATGGAACGTCTTGTTTGGGCTGTCCAATCGTAGCTGATAGCCTGTGCCGTCCTCTGTTCCCACGATGAATTCCTGATGCTCCGATTCACGGCAATACTTCAAGATGCCTGTCGTACTTCCAACGAAGTCAGCCATCTTCACCACTTCAGGTCGACATTCTGGATGGACAACAAACTGCGCATTCGGATGCTTCGCACGCATCTCTTCAACGTCCTTGATCGTCAGCATGTCGTGCGTGTTGCAGTAACCTTCCCAAATGATCATCTTCTTGTCCGTATGCTGTGAAACATAGTCTCCTAAGTTTTTATCCGGACACCAAATGACTTCATCTGCATCAATGGAGTTTACTACCTTCACTGCATTTGCCGAAGTACAGCATATATCTGTTTCCGCCTTCACATCAGCAGAAGAGTTAATGTAAGTGACAACCTTAGCGTTAGGGTGCTTCGCCTTCAGAGCCTTAAGACCAATCGGATTGACCATATCGGCCATCGGACAGCCTGCACGCTCATCCGGTACGAGCACAACCTTGTTCGGTGCAAGAATTTTCGCGCTTTCTCCCATAAAGTGAACGCCACAGAAAACAATAACATCTGCATCTGTCGCAGCTGCCTTCTGTGCTAAGAGAAATGAATCCCCTCGAAAATCCGCAACCTCTTGTATCTCATCTCGCTGATAATAATGAGCAAGAATAATTGCATTCCGTTCTTTCTTCAACTGCAGCAACCGTTCGCGAAGCTCGCGGTTTTGCTCAGCTTTACGTTCTAAGGCTAACGCCTCCATATCATTCTCCTCCTTACGGTACAACAAACCGCAATCTATTTCATTCTGCAAATGCTTTTGTTTGTGAATCTATGCACATACTTAGCAAGGAACTACTATTTATTGTACAAAATAGAGTATCCCTCATAAACACCAATTTACACGTGCCGAGGTAGGCTGTCAATTAGGTGTACAAAAACAGGGCGCCCCGCACGCCAACCGACGCGAGAGACACCCTGATTTTAATTGTTTCTTATTTAGGCTCTTCAGACTCGCCCTCCGAACGTTCGTCCGGTGTTGGTGGAGTCGGCTCATCGTCACGGGTTTGAATTCGTACGCGCACTCCGCCACCTAGTGTATCAACGATAGGCTCGCCCTTCGACAATTCGATCGGTTCCGGGCCGCTGTCACGATCTAATCCTTCAAGCGAACCATTCTCGATCAAATACTTGATTTGTTCAAGATCGAGCGTTTCTTCATCAAGTAACGTCTTCGCAATCAAATGCATCTCTGCACTCTTCTCGTTAAGAAGCTTCTTTGCACGGTCATAACACTCACGTGTAATGCTCTGCATCTCTTGGTCAATCTCATAAGCAATCGCATCTGAATAATTCTGTTCATGACCGATATCTCTGCCTAAGAACACTTGACCTTGCGAGCTACCAAATTGCATCGTTCCGAGCTTATCACTCATCCCGTATTCCATAATCATCGAACGGACGATGCCCGTCGCAGATTTGAAATCGCTATATGCACCTGTGCCAATCTCACCGATGAAGATTTCTTCTGCAGCGCGACCAGCCAAGAGGCCTGTTACTTTATCGAGAAGCTCTTGCTTCGTTACGAGCATGCGATCTTCCTTCGGCAGCATGATGACGTATCCGCCAGCACGTCCGCGTGGAATTATCGTTACCTTATGCACCGTATCAGCATGCTCCAGGAAGAAGCCTGCAATCGTATGTCCTGCTTCGTGATAAGCAACAATCCGCTTTTCGCGATCACTGATGACACGACTCTTCTTCTCTGTACCTACAATGATACGGTCAATCGCTTCATCCACTTCAATCATTGCAATGTCTTTCTTATTACGACGCGCAGCAAGTAATGCTGCTTCATTGAGCAGATTTTCCAAATCTGCACCTGTAAAGCCTGTCGTGCGCTTCGCAATCGTATTCAGCTTCACGTCTTTATTAAGAGGCTTGTTACGTGCATGAACTTTAAGTACTGCTTCACGGCCCTTAACGTCTGGACGATCAACCGTAATTTGACGGTCAAAGCGACCTGGACGGAGCAACGCAGGGTCAAGAATATCTGGACGGTTCGTCGCAGCGACGATAATAATGCCTTCATTCGCGCTGAAGCCATCCATCTCAACAAGCAATTGGTTGAGTGTTTGTTCGCGCTCATCGTGACCACCGCCGAGGCCTGCGCCCCGCTGACGACCGACAGCATCGATTTCATCTATAAAGATAATACATGGAGCGTTCTTCTTAGCGTTTTCGAACAAATCGCGCACACGTGATGCCCCTACACCAACGAACATCTCAACGAAATCGGAACCCGAAATCGTAAAGAACGGAACGCCAGCTTCACCAGCAACTGATCGTGCAAGCAATGTTTTACCTGTCCCTGGAGGACCTACAAGTAGTACGCCCTTCGGAATGCGAGCACCTAGCTGAGCAAATTTGCGTGGGTCCTTTAGGAACTCAACAACCTCTACGAGCTCCTGTTTCTCCTCATCTGCCCCTGCAACATCCTCGAACGTTACGCGCTTCTTCTCTTCATTATAAAGACGAGCACGGCTCTTTCCGAAGTTCATAACCTTGCCACCGCCGCCTTGCGCCTGATTAATCAGGAAGAAGAACAAGACGAACATAATAATGAACGGTACAATCGAGGTTAAGAATGTAAGCCATAAGCTCTGTCCCGGCATCTTCTTAGGAATGACTTCGAATCCCTTTTCCGTTCCCAAGTCCGTGAGTCTCTCGATCGCATAATCTGCAAGCGGCGCACGAGCTGTGAAAACCTCACCCTTATCTGTACCCGACTTCGGTTTATATTCACCTGTCACGAGATAAGTGCCGTTCTGAATTTGCGTAGTTAGTTGCTTAACGTTGCCCGCTTGAACAACTTGAATGAGCTCGTTATAGCTCAGTTCCTTCGGCGTATCGTTCTTCGTAAGAAAAAATTGAACGATCCCGACTGTCACCAAAAAGATAAGTAAGTAAAAACCTGTATTCCGAATGAACCGATTCATCCCGAACCTCCTCTCGACACACTTACATCATTTTACCATAGCCTGTCTTTGCATCACAATAGAACACCCACCGCGGCAAACGATGAGAATTATATTGTGTAAATCTCTGGTTTAAGGATACCGACATAAGGCAAATTACGATATTTCTCTGCATAGTCGAGCCCATAACCAACAACAAAAGCATCCGGAATAATGAAGCCTGTGTAGTCTGCATTAAGATCAACTGTACGCCGACCCGGCTTATCGAATAATGCGACAACATTGACGGACAACGCATTGCGACGCTCAAGCACATCGATCAGATAGCTTAGAGTGAGCCCGCTATCAATGATGTCCTCTACAATCAGTACATCACGTCCATCAACGGAAACGTCTAGATCCTTCACGATCTTGACTTCACCTGAAGATCGTGTGCCCTGTCCATAGCTAGATACCGCCATGAAATCGAGTTCGATCGGGATCGTCAATCGTTTCGATAAGTCTGCCATGAAAATGAATGCACCTTTAAGCACGCAGATCACAAGTGGATTACGTCCTTCGTATTCACGGCTAATTACTTCTCCTAATTCTTGTACCTTCTGCTCGATCACTTCTTGCGAGTAAAGGACTTCTTGAATGTCATTATGCACAGAAGGAACCTCCTACTGAGATTATTACACGGTATGATTGCTTTGCTCTGATCATGCCCTACATTTCCAATCCAATGAAGGTCATGTGGAGCGTTGATCGTGTTTGTTCAGAAACTAGTGCGTGACGCGAACGGCGAATGCTTGGAATCCACAATACGTTTCCCTGACAATCGACAACAAGAGGCACTAAATCTCGTTTGGATCGCGGCACTTTAAGATCAACGAACATATCTTGTACTTTTTTCGTACCGTTTAACCGATAAGGTGCAATGACATCTCCCGGCTCCCGGTTACGAACATGCAATGGGTATTGAAGCAAATCCTCATCAAAAAAAGCTTCCCATTGTTGCTTTGAGTTTGTGCCCGCTGCGCCGTCCAACCGTTCAAGGACGACTGTTGTACCACTCTCCGATATCTCAAACGCTGTTGTCGATGGCTGAATAACGTAGTTATAGCGATGTGATTCCTCTCTAGGTGGGCCTAGATACACCTCGTCATATTCCCGTCGCAGTACCCCGTGGGCACCATAATCCATCCGACATACCGCAGGTCGATCAGCCGATAAAGCAGCTACAATTTCTTCTACCATACGAAATTCCAACGTTTGCTCAGAGTTTGAGCATAAACTTAATATTAATTTAATCAATCTTCGTTGTAAAGCGACGTGCAATCGACTGAACGACTCTCGACTCAAGCGATAGCCCGCTCCATCTGCTGTTACTTCTTGTTGAAAGACTGCTGACGTCACCTGCCCCATATAATCATCATCTACTGCCGCCATATCCGCTAGTCGAACGAGTGAGGCTTGTATCTGCGGATTGTATGCCTCTAGCATCGGGAGTAGTGTCAGACGAACCTCGTTGCGAAAATAATGCGTATCCAAATTGCTGCTATCTATTGCATAAGGAATATTATACCGCTCGCAATAAGAAAGCAACTCATCTTTCGTTATACGTAACAATGGCCGGATCAGTTCCAAATTATTATCTATCCGACGATAGGGAATACCTGCTAACCCACCTGGCCCCGTACCGCGTAATATACGCATAAGTAGCGTCTCTGCTTGATCTCCCGCATGATGTCCGAGCAACAAAGTATGACTGCCATACCGTTCTGCCACCTCATGTAAAAATTGGTAGCGTTTCTCGCGTGATGCTGACTGTGCATTCATCCCCGTTTGAGCTATGTAATCTGGCATATTGAGCTCCGCCATCTCGAATGTCATGCCCCACTCCTGCGCAATTCGGCGAACAAGAATGGCTTCGGCATCTGATTCCGCACCGCGGAACTGATGATTCGCATGAGCAACAACGACTCGAAAATGCGTCTGCAGTGACATCGTATACAGCAGATGAAGCAACGCCATGGAATCTGGCCCACCGGATACTGCGATGACTACAGTCGCTCCCTCGCACCACCAGCCTTCCGCCTTTGCGTCTGCCATTAGACGTTCCGTCCACTCTTCTCGCGGTTGCACATTCATTTCTCCTTATCTTCTGCATTTCACTAATTGTATTATTGTAAGTAAAAAAGCGCAGCCACCGATACAAAAACAATAATTGACCCTACGAGCAAGTTTGTCATCCAGCGCGGTACACGGCTTGTAGTACGTAACGATTTGACGTTCGGGATAAAGCATTCCCGCCATTGTTTAGCTGCTTCATCAGTATTCGAGAATTGACCAGCCAGCGCTTTTTCTATCCATGTTTCGACACGTCTGAGCTTAGAATGGCTTCGAACAAGTCGCATTACCTCTTGAGGATGGCGATTTTGCGGAAGCAATGTCTTCGTAAGCTGATTCAATCGTTTGCCATCAATCGCATGAATCCACATCATCGCAACACCGAACCAATCATAAGCAGGATCGGCTGTTCGTGCGCCTGCAAGCCAATAGCCGCGATCGCATATTTCCGTGTACTGCCTCACACTACGACCAATCTCCGATAGCCCACCGAAATCGACTAATTCAACTTTCCCATAGTCTCCGACAAGCACATTATCACTCTTGATATCTCCGAACACTCTACCCGCCTCATGCAGCTGCGCTAGTCGTTCAAGTAATCGATATCCAATGACGCCCATCCAGTCACTTCCATTTTTACGCAAATACGCTTTTACAGGAATACCTGTCACATATTTCATTACGTAGAATGGAACCTCACGGTCAGCGATTACTGCATCATCCACATCTATCAGGAACGGTTTTCTATGCTTTTCCGCTGCATCCAAAGAAGCCAATAGGTTGGCTTCTCCCTGAAGCTCGGCCAACTCTAAGCCCAGCTTCACCGCACAGCGATAATAACCATTGGAAACCGCCAAGTATACCTGTCCATTTGTTCCTAAGCCTAACAGCTTCTCAAGACGATAACTGTTGCCATTCCACTTGCCTCGCAGCATCGTTCCCGGAGGCAAGGGCACAATCTCAGCCGACGTAGTCACTCCGCACCTCATTTGAACGATTTCTAGAAGTAATTTGTGCATCATCCGCAAGCTCTACTTCGATCTTACCACATGTTGCACGGATATATTCAACCACTTCCAATAGCGCAGGTCCAGTCGGCGTCGTTCCCCGCATCCGAATTTTCCCGAATAATTTGTTCAGCTTAGTCGCATCCCTTGTCCATTGCGCATCCCTTACACAATATTCATCGGACGATTCCCCTGGAAAATGAAACACAGCCACTTGGCTCTTCCCTTTGCGTGCCTGTAAGCTGAGTGTAAGCTCGCGCACCGCTTCTTCTACTGCATGCAGCTTTGGCTTCATGCTTGCACTTGCATCGATCAGCAAGGCTACAGAAAGTGCCATCGTTTCTTCTAAATCTTCCATTACTTTAACGATTTCCCCACGCTTAGGTGGTGGCAGTTCACTCAAATCTTTAATATCAAACAGCTGCCTTAGCTCGTGATTGACCGCTTGCCGAACACTTCCTGCAACCGTCTGCCGCGTCATCATCTGTACTGTATGCGAGAGCTGGCGGCTCGTTACAATGCGGCTAATTCCTCCCCCTGCACGTGCGATCTCTGCAATCTCTGTCGCGCCATGCTCGCCAATTACGCCTTCATCAATCACTCCTGCCACATTGATCGTAATACCCTCTGCATACGCCTGTGCTGCTGCAATAACTGGACTGTCTCCAACATTGGAGCCTCCGTCTGTAATTAACAATATTTGTCTCATGCGCCCTCATTCCTCCGATTCTAGCGACTCTAGTTTTAGAGTAGTCTATTGACTCTACTCCTATTGTCGCCAAGGAATGCGAGATTTAGACGATGAAAATGAGCATAAGAGTTTTCAGCTGCTTCAGCTCACTGTCCGTGGACGCTCCATGCGAGTGAAGCCCGGCCAGCGGAAAGATGCCCATTGCGGCTGATGCCGCGAAATTCGGGTGACAACGACCGTCATGTCGTCCTGTACTCTGCCCGGACATTGTCGCAACGCCACCTCTAGGAGCGCATCCGCGATCTCCTGTGGATCGTCAGCGTCTAGCTCCTGTAGCACGCGCTTCATCCACTGCTCCTTATTAATCGCATGATCCGAAGAATCGAGCACCCCGTCTGTCATCATAATTAGCGTGTCTCCGGATTGAAGCTGGACTCGCAGCAGATCAATCTCAATGTCCTGCATAATGCCAATCGGCAAGTTGCCTGTCGCAATCGGAATAATCTCATTCCCGCGCTTAATGAAGCTCGGCGTCGAGCCGATCTTCAACATCGACGCATGCGCTGTATAGAGATCAATAAGCGCCAGATCAATTGTCGCAAACATTTCCTCAGGTGAACGCAGCAACAAAATAGAATTAACTGACTTCACCGCCAATCGTTCATCGATGCCCGATTGAAGCAACTGCTCCAGCATCGATAGTGCCGCACTACTCTCCATTCGCGCGCGCGTCCCGTTCCCCATCCCATCGCTAAGTGCCACCGCATATTTGCCGTTCACAAGCTCTAGCATGCTGAAGCTATCTCCAGAGAGCACATCTCCATTTTTAGCTACTCCTGCCACTCCCGTCTCCACCTCGAACGCCTTGGCAGACGCAAAGGTTACAGTCGTCAAATGCGCGATGGGTATGCCCTCTTTTTCTCCACTGACGGTTACCGTCTCACCGAGTATTTCTGAAAGAATCGGAGCGATCATCTTCCGGCATTCATCATATCCCGTTCGAAAAGCGTGCACCATCTCGATTTCGACACGCCCTTCCTCCAAGCTTACAATGTCGATACCCTGAATCGCTAAACCAAGCTGGTCTAACGCATCGCGAATCTGCTCCTCTTGATGGTCCATCTGCCGTGATTCTCTACGTATCTCTTTAACCAAATCATCCATCACTTGAGATACACCAGACAATTGATCCGCTACAAGATACCGACTATCTTGCAATTGCTGGCGCCAACGCTGATCGAATTGATATACCTCATGCTGTTGCTTTAACAATTCAAGCACTTCCGGTGTCTTCACACAGATGCGACTCCAAGATTTCGGTAACTGTGATGCTTTCAGATCTGGCTTTTCCTCGATGGCGGTCATCATATCCGTCATAAGCTTATAGGTTTGAAAAAACTGCTTGTCCCAGCATAGGTTACGTCGATGACAGCTCATGCACATGCGATCGTGCACCGTATTGACGAAGTGATCGTCATCTCGTGCTGTCTGCACAATCTCACCGGCCTGAGTCGTTTGACGGAAGCTTCGGGATAGCTGGCGGAACACCTCGGAAAAGCGCTCAACCCGCTCTGCTGTGAGGTCTCGTACTTTTTGCGCATATTCTCTTTGATTTTGGGCATAATTCATCGTCCCTGGAACATATCTTGAAATAACCTCTGTTATCGTTCTAGGGGTGAACAGCATCATTACGGACGCGGCTACCGTCGTCCAAGTAGACGTCATCGTGTCGATCGAATTGGTACCATAAAGTGTTATAACCGATGTTCCCAGTAGCATCCCGAATACCGTCGCCGCTTTCCCACCTTCGCGAATAAGGCCTGCCATCAAGCCACCAAACGCAAGCAATCCAATATTCGTCACAGACGTGAGGTCGGACAAGCTCAAAATCATTCCAGCAACAACGCCCGCAGAGGTTCCGATTGCAGGCCCCCCGATATAAGCAGATACGATGACAAAATAGCGAGACAGCACACCCACGACAGCGAGTCCGTACACTTCCCAGCCTGTCATCCCGGTGAGCAGGCATGCGAGTAAAATCGTTATACCGATCCATTCCTCATGACGCAAGCTTATATTTTTTCGTGTTCGTGCCAATACAGGTAACGCATGGACGAACAACAGTGTGAGCACAAAAGCAAGACCCGCTTCAACAACCGTCAATAGATAGGGAAGCCACGAATGCTCATTGAGCATCACCGTATTAAACAGTCGGACAAGCAATGAGCCCGCAAACACAACAACAGGGGCATGTGACAAGTCTGCCTTTTCATAGAGCACCAAACCGCGATAAAGAATATAGATGACGCCTAGCTGTGCGCCAATCATTAACGGCATCGGCTCGATCGCCCAAAAGCTCCCTGCAATTAAGGAAATCGCCGCCCATCCCGCCAGCTCCTTACGGAGATAGAGCACAACACCAAAGAAAGCAGCCGCGAACGGAGTTAGCCCTTCTAACATAACTGCTCTTCCTAACAAAAAACCCGCAATAAGGATGAGAATCAACCATTGCTGTTTTTGAAGCGCTTGTCCCCACAGCTTGAACCGGCTTGGCTGTGAGTCTCCTTTCGAGCTTGCTGATGATCTACGTGCGAACGACCTACGCTTTTTCTGCTCAACGGCAGGCTCGTAAGAAAACAACGCTGTCTCAGATAGCGACAGCAGTGAAACAATTGACGGCTTGTCCACGATGCACACCCCATTTAATAGAATTATGTTCATCATTATAGGGGTGCGTCTTTATAAAGTTTGTCAGAAACGGTTGGCGACAACAAAGTTTTTTCCGACAGCCATACGGTGTGTTAACCGACTTCTATTGCAGGATTGGCGAACCGCCGTCATTGTGTACATCCTCATGCAAACCGTTGGTGTGCATAAGGAATTTGTGCTGTCGGTTACTTCTCGCCACATTGGAAATCGAACAACTTACAGCAAAATAATACGCCGTTCATGCGAAGCATGGCACATTATATAAGGCTACAAGCAGACGCGAACCGCGCACAATTGCCGTATCCACGCGAATGGTTGCTTACATTAAAAATTTCTTTTCATCCGTAGCTTTGCGTGACCATAGAAAAACGGGTAAAAGCGCTTATCTATCATTCGCCCGCTCACATAGGGCAGTCATTGTACTGGCGAATAAAAAAGACCGCCGGGCATGGCCCGACAGTCTGATTGTGCATGATGAGATCTCGCTTGCAAATCTATCTTACGAACGACGACCGCCACGGCCGCCTCGCTTGGATTCTGTACTCTTCTTAAGATTGGAAATGCGTTCTTCGCTGTCCTTCATAAATCTAGTCAATTTGTCATCGAAGGAAGGGGATCTCGCTGGCCCTTGCTTATTGAAAGGACGACCTCCGCGATCACGCGGTCCTCGTTGCGGTGGTGCCTGCTGTTGCTGCTGTTGCTCAGGCGGCTTATCCACGGCTTGGCGTATGGAAAGTCCAATCTTACCGTCCTTATCCACGTTAATGACTTTGACTTTAACTACATCATTAATCTTCAAATGCTCGTGAACGTCTTTCACATAGCTGTCTGCAATCTCGGAAATATGAACGAGTCCTGTGACTCCACCCGATAAATCAACGAATGCTCCGAAATGCGTAATGCCGGTAACTTTACCTTCCAATTTGGTGCCTACTTCGATGGCCATAAAAAACGATGTTCCTCCCTGAACATAAATGTACCCGAACAAAAAAGTGTTCGACTATGCCGATTATAACCGACAACGGAAAGCGAGGTCAACAGATGTTAGACTAGTAACACCAAATATTGCTTATTCTCCGTCGATATTAATGGGTACCTCTCCTGGATACCCCAAACCTTGATCCTTGCGGGCAAGCTCGCTTACATACTCTTGATCGTTCAACTTTACAATCTCTTGCTTAAGCTGTTCACTG
This sequence comes from Candidatus Cohnella colombiensis, assembly GCA_029203125.1. Taxonomy (GTDB): domain Bacteria; phylum Bacillota; class Bacilli; order Paenibacillales; family Paenibacillaceae; genus Cohnella; species Cohnella colombiensis. The sequence continues at coordinate 3,797,382 of CP119317.1, read as the reverse complement.
CGAATGACGGCATCGGATAACTGCTTGTCAGCTTCTCGCAATTGCGTCGTTCGATCATTGATTTGACCATACTGAGTAAACAATACATAGACTGCCCAACTCATAAACAAGATCATTAAAAATATTAATAGCTTCAACCGTCTCCGAACGCCAGTTGATGCAGGTGTCGTCGCGATGGTGCGAGATGACATGCCGATGCCTCCTTTCACGCGTATATTATAGCACACTCTATCATAATGGAAATATCCTTCTTGCGACACAATTGCTAGTAAAATCGTGTCGAACGTCGCTCTCTATGACTTTTTTCGGAATATCGCTATGATTTGCTTAAGCTTATCTACAAATTGAAAATAAAAGCGAACGACAGGCTGACACTTCTTGCGGATCGGCAGTAGCTTCTTCCATGACCATCTTCCTATAGCAGCCACAGGCTTGTAAAGTAGCTTAACAACCCAGAGAATAATCGCCGCAGTAACGATGAATACCACATCAAGCAGCCTCGCGACAATTCGTACGATCCAGAGCACTGGCTTCAGAAGCAGAACTTGTACCATTTTCCACAATCCATAGAACAATTGCTTCAACCGATCGATAATCCATCCTGACAGCTTGATGACAAAACTGCTGAACATTCCGAAGTATCCCGTCACCCCGATCCCTAACCCGAGGAACACATACATCCTAACTTCACCCTGATTGCTGCCAAGCAAAATATTGAATACGCAAAAGGTTGCCAGCGCCCAGTAAACTACATCGAACCCAGGAAGCAACCAACGCGCCACATGAAAGCGATGTGAGGCAACGCGATAGACGTCGAAGGTCGTACCCATGCCGAGCCCGCACAGGATCATCATTCCGATCGTCATCCACTGAGACGCCATGTTCACTTAAACAGCTTCCCTAGCAAGCCTTTCGACTTGGTTCCTGTGCTGCCGTCCATGTAGACGAGCGAGTCTATATGTCCTTCAATTGTGACGATTCCCTGCTCTAGGCTTAAATTCTTCATGTGAAGCTGGTGCCCTTTAATCGCGAGGAGACCACACTCGGTGACGAGCAGGAACGCTTCATTATCGAAGCTCTCCACGTTGCTGACGCCCGTAATGTCGAGCGACTTGCGATTCAGCATGCGAACTTCATGATGCTTGACTGCCTTGCCATATTCCATAGCGCGTCCCTCCTAGCATTCTAAAGCTAGCTTATGAGAGACAGGCACGAAATAGAACGTTAGCGGATGACGACACAAGCTGGCTTATGAATGGTTAACTCCGTCCCAGTAAACACAGGCAAACCTGTTGCAGCATCCACTTGGAAAAGAACAAGCGAGCTCGAGTCCTGATTCGCTACGAGCAACCAACGTCCGTCAGGTGTCACGTTAAAGTTACGTGGCGTCTTCCCTCTGGTGGAAACATGGCCAGCGGCACTTAATTGCCCGGTAAGCTCATCAATTTGGAAAATCGCAATGCTATCATGCCCTCGATTCGAGGCATAGAGCGTCCTGCCATCGGGTGAAATGACTAGCTCCGCACACGTACTGAACCCCGTAAAGCTAGCAGGCAGTGTCGAAATGCTCTCTTGCGCCACAAGTCTGCCGGGTTCCTCGATCGATAAGTGTGTGACTGTGCAGTTAAGCTCATTGATGACATAGGCGACGTTAAGAGAAGGATGAAATTTTAAGTGACGCGGTCCTGAGCCCGCAGGTAAGCTTACCGCATCATGTCCAACCCACTGCTGCTTCTGTGCATCGAAGGCGTACACCATAATTTTGTCCAAGCCTAAATCCGGTACAAACAGGTATTGTCCATCTGCACTGAATACCGCTGAATGCGGGTGTGCTGCCTCTTGACGCTCTTGATTAGGTCCAGAGCCTGTATGACGGAAACGAACGTGAACCGGACCCGGAAGTCCAGATTGCTCAATCGGATAGATGACAACAGAGGAGCCTCCATAATTGCTCACTGCGAGCCATCTCTCCTGAGGGTCCAGTGCGACAAAGCACGGATGAACGCCAAGTGTAGGATGCGACATCGCCTCTTCCAGTAACGTCTCGTCCTCCTGTAGTTCGAACGTAATTACTTCGCCACCAGGTTGACCATTCAGTACGTCCACCTCACTGACAGCATGCAAATAGCGTCCCGAACGATCCAATGTTACGAAGGAAGGATTGTCGATGCCTGTAAAATCTACCATCTTCGATAGCTTTCCTGAATCGCTATCCAGCAGCAGTCTCGTTATGCCAACTTGCTCTTGAGTTGCATAAGCGCCAATCCAAATATCAAATGTTTTTGACATGCTCTAACGTCCCTCTCTAATTTTTTACCAAGTGAATAGATGTATTATAGCGTAGAATATCGTTTTTATGAGCCCCCAACAGCAAGGAATGAAATCTGTAATTGATTCGATGGGGTGCAGAATTGTGCCTATAATGGTACCAAAAACCATCATTATGAGTGCCAAAATGAAGCCAATTACCGCAGTCAAGATATCTTTAAATGCAAGCACGAACGCTCCGGGTAATGCTTGATTACGAGATGCCTCTAGCTCATCCATCTCTTTCTTGAACGGACCCATACCGAAGTCGGCTTGAATATTGCGGAACAGCTTGGCAGGCAGGTTCAGTATGTATGAGACGTTATAGGAGAAGTTCTCAGGTCCACTTAACTCCTCCGCAATTAGATCAGCATCAAAGTCGTGAATAGAATCTCCCGGTATCTTAAAATAATATTTCAAATGGCGCTCTCCTGCGAAGAACGCGAATGCTCTGCCTTCGTCAGAGGAAAGCTTAGTTGTGTCGCCGGAGAGGGCTACCGCACTCATTTTATACTCATATAGAGATAAGGGCTTGATCTTATCGCCACAGGCACTTAAAGAAAGCAAAATCATGGCAACAAAAATAAACTTAATGCTAATCCTCATGAAAGTATGATTTCTCCTCTGTGCATAGCTTGTTTAGGTGCGTCTTGTTAAAAAAGCCCGCCCGAGGGCGGTGCTCCTATATAAAATTGAGCCTGCTCTGAAAGATTCACAGAAAAGGCTCTTCATTGTCTCTTTTTCTCGCTTCTTCCTTGAGCACCGTATACATGCCCGCGACTTCTTCCTTGCGGTTAGATTCACTCAATCGTTCGATCTGAACCGTCAACGTACGTTGCCCAAATTGGATTTCCAGCGTGTCTCCAACTTTGACATCGGTACTCGGCTTAGCCTCTTTACCATTGAGAAGGACGCGCCCTTGATCGGACACGTCCTTCGCGACGGTGCGGCGCTTAATGAGCCGCGACACCTTCAAAAACTTATCGAGGCGCATGTATTACTTAACTGCGTCCTTCAATTTGTTTCCTGCTTTGAATGCAGGAACTTTGGATGCTGGAATTTCAATCGGTTGGCCAGATTGCGGGTTGCGACCTACGCGGCCTGAACGGCTGCGAGTTTCGAACGTACCAAAGCCAATTAGTTGTACTTTGTCGCCACTTGCAAGAGCGTCAGTAACTTCACCAAGGAAGCCATTCAATACGGATTCTACATCTTTCTTAGTAAGTCCGCTTTTCTCTGCGATGTTGTTGATCAGGTCGGTTTTGTTCATGGTACAAAATTCCTCCTAAGTAAGATCATTATTTCGTTCCGCGTAGGCTTGTGCCATAGCTTCTGAACGTTTATGGATTATGATACGAAGAATACTATTCTGCCTCTTGCTAAAAAAATCCTGCTGAATTTTGAAAAAAAATCGCGAAATGGGTAGAAAGTACGGGATTTTAGATGAATTTTAAGTGATTTGGGTGTTATTTCGGACTTTTTGCCTCCTGCCACCACTGCTCCATCTCTAACAAATGAGTATCCCCGAAGCTGCGTCCACTTATACGCAGTTGCTCTTCAATATAGTTAAATCGCTTCATAAACTTTCGATTTGTAGCTGCGAGCGCTTCCTCTGGATCAGCCTTTATAAACCGTGAGGCGTTAACGACAGCGAATAACAAATCGCCGAGTTCTTCTTTTTGACGTTCAGAATCTTCGTGTTCGGATGCATAGCGAAGCTCAGCGAGTTCTTCGACAATCTTGTCGAAGACGCCATCGAGATCCGGCCAATCGAAGCCAACGCTGGCTGCTTTTTTCTGTTGTTTATACGCACGCGGAAGCGCCGGGAGATCCTTCGGGATGCCGTCAAGTAACGAACCTCGCTCAGTTGCACCTTTGCGCTTCTTCTCTTCTGCCTTCATCTGCTCCCAATTGCGCAGCGCATCCTCTGCATCCACTGCATTCACACCGCCGAACACGTGAGGATGACGGAAAATCAGCTTGTCACTAAGCTCTCCAAGCACGTCATAGACGTCGAATGTGCCGAGCTCCTCTTCCATTTGACTGTGCAACAGCACCTGCAGAATGACATCTCCGAACTCTTCCTTCATGTTATCCGGATCATCTAGATCGATCGCTTCGATCGCTTCGAACGTCTCTTCAATGAAATTTTTACGAATCGAAAGATGCGTCTGCTCACGATCCCACGGACAGCCTTCAGGGCTACGCAAAATCGCAACAATTTCATGAAGTCTCTCAAATGAATTGCGACGCAATCGCTCATCGTCATTTATAGGTACATATACAAGCATTAGGTTGCCATAAGATGGCTGTCGATCCAGCTCATGTAGCGCAATGGTGCGAATAGACTCTTGTCCCGGCACGCCAAGCGCTTGTCCTACGATGATGGGATGATCATCAGGATAGATACTCATGAGCGTAAGTTTCACCTCTGAGGCTGTGAATACATCGTATACTTGTCCAATTACAGTATGAAGCCGTGGACGTAACGCATCACGGGACAATGTCGCTGCATCGAGTAATTGGAAGCCCTCAATCGGGTCGAATCCAAGTCGAGTAAACGCCTGATCAAGAAAGCTTTCGCCACCCAAAATCGTCAACTGTACTCCTTGCACTGACGCCCGTTCGCGCAACAGCTGTACCGCTCGCTCAGCAACCATCGGATGACCTGGTACGGCGTACACGACTGTCATTTCAGGTTGCGCTTGCGCAGCTTGCAACAACGTCACTGTAATTGCCTCGTACACTCCTTCAAAAGTCGCCTGGCTTTCATACAGATGATCGAACGATTGGAACTTAATGCCCCGCTTTAAGAGATCAGCGATTGCAGGATGATCAGATGTCCGTGCATAGCGCAAAGTTGCCTGTTCAAGTTGCTTGAGCGCACCTAAAGTAAGTTGATCCTCGCCACCTGAGCCTAATCCGATAATTGTGATTGAAGGTGTTTCTTCTGTATTAACGTTCGACATATATGATTTATCCTCTCTTTGAAGGGCTGATAGCGTTATGTAGTCGCAGTAACCAGCGTTCCACAGGGCTGCCTGCGATTCCCGGTAGCTCACGAAGCTGCTGTGGAGCAATGGCGCCTGTGGCGACAAGCGCCACAGCAAAAACTGCAGCGCCGATCATTACGCCCGGCAGGGCGGTCAGCAGCGCTGCGGAGCGAGCCGGCAAGGCGGCCGTTAGGGCGCCAAGCGCGAGCACGCTAACCGCGACCGCTGCCGCCATTGCGGCTAGCGAAGCGGTGGAGCGCCACGCGACGGTTAGGCGCGGGGCTGGCAGCTCTACGCGCTGGCGGAGCGAGAGCGCGTTGAGCAGTGCTGCGGCGGCGAAGGCCGCAGCCATAGCCGCGGCGGCGCCGCGGATGCCGTAAGCGGGCACGAGCATCGCGTTTAGTGCGAGCTTGAAGGTTGCTGCGGCAGCGAGGTTGATCGCGGGCGACTTGAGGTCGCCGAGCCCTTGGAGCAGCGCCGCGCTTACCGCTTGCAGTGTGCCACCGAGCATAGCGATGGCCATTAGCACCATCGCTGTTGTGCCGCTGTCATCGGCAAATAGCGTAATGTTGATCGGAAGCGCCAGCAGCGCAAGCCCTACTGCAGCTGCACTGCCAAACCACCAAGCGATGCGCATCGCGAACGTCGCGCGCGAGCTTGAGTCGCTATCGTCGCCTTTCGCCCGCGCTGCTGTTAACGTGGGCACAAGTGCAGCCGCAGCGCCACCAGCTGCCATAACGACGAGCTGCAGTAAGGCAATCCCACGATGATAGACGCCAAATTCGGCAATCGCCTGCTCAGGAGCTATTCGATTTTGTTGTAATAACCCCGGAATCGAAAACGCATCGATCAATCCGATCAGTGGAGCGACAACTGATGCAATCGCAACAGGAACCGCTACCGCTACAATCCTCTTTAACAGCTTGCTTCTTGACTCCGGCAGCTCTAGCTTACGAATCGAGGGTCGGTTCGTGAATATCTTCTTTGCGCCAACACTCCGTACCATAATTGGCGCTGACTTCTTCCAAAGCCGTAGCGGAAATCTCAGCCCTAACATTACGATTAAACCTGCAGCAGCTCCGATAGCCATCCCACCATGAACAGCGGCGGCAGTTGAGGCCGGGGACCATGCCATGCTTACTGCCCATAGTAGTGCAATAAGCATGAAGCATACTCGTGCAATCTGCTCCACCAATTGTGAGAGTGCCGGCTTAAACATTTGCATTTTCCCTTGTTTATACCCCCGAAGAACAGCAGTTGCAGGTGCAAACAACAAAGCGATTGAGGACATTCGAATAGCTGATGCTGCCATCTCTACTCCCATCCATCTTGCAAACAGATCCGCACAAGAGAACAGAAGAATAAACATCAGTAACCCACTTAGCCCCAGAAGACCGAGTGACCAGTTCAGCACTCTTTTGGCACCACGCTCATCTCCAATGGCTACCCGTTCAGCAACTAATACGCTAACGGCTACCGGAATTCCAGCTGCAGCTAACGTGATCCACATGATAGCCAATGAATTTACAGCGCTATATAGTCCGAATACTTCATCACCAGCGATATTTTGCAACGGTATTTTCTGCAATGTACCAATGAGTTTTGACAGCAGCGCCGCTCCACCTAACAGGGCAGCCCCTTGCCAAAGTACCTTTTTCAACGATCCCGACTCACTGATCTCCGACATTCCGTTTTCTTCCCCGTTCCATCAACACTATAATCTCTAATTATAATCCAATTCGCTCCCGCTTCAAAGCATGTATTTACTTAATTTGGTGAATTTCCGTAGCTTACATAAAAATAACGTCTGCCCCGCTTGACGGCACAGACGTAGATTGATGTCTAATCGTTCGTTGAATCACTGCTCCATCTGCTTTGCCAGAAATCCCGCAGCCGTTTCGACCATCTTGCTTTCCATAATGCTCATGCTGATCGATTCATCCTTATTAAGTAACACAACAGTCCCAATCGGGTCACCGCTTGCAATAATCGGTGCGGCAACGAATGATCCCAAAGTTTCTCCTAAGTCCTTCAATACCTCATAGCTGCCTGCGTGATCTTCTAGCAGGATCTTGCGGTTTTCCATCGCATCTTCCAGAATGGAGCCAATTGACTTATCCAAATATTCTTTGCGCGCTGTACCCGCTGAAGCGATAACGGTATCTCGGTCCGTAATAATTGCAATATGCCCAGTGCTCTCAGATAACGATTCGGCATATTCCTTAGCAAAGTCGCCCAGTTCGCCTATTGGAGAATATTTTTTGAGAATAACTTCACCGTCTCGGTCAACGAAAATTTCCAACGGATCTCCTTCACGAATTCGCAGTGTGCGACGAATTTCTTTAGGAATAACGACCCGCCCAAGGTCATCAATCCGACGTACAATCCCGGTTGCTTTCATGGCTCGTGTTGCCCCACTTTCGTTGGTGAATTAACTTGGAATCGTATGTGTAGTATTCAACCTCTGCCAATTTCTTATACGCATCCCCTGAACTGGAGTTATAAACCACAGCAAACAAAACGGCTTCGCCCTCCTAGACGATAAATTCTGTATAACCAAAAAACATGCTCGGGAACAGATCGCAAACGCAACCTTCGTTCCTAAGCATGCTTTATTAACGTGCGATAGGTGCTACTTCGCAGCAGAAGGTGAAGCTGACGGTTCTTCGCTCGCTGCGCCAGAAGCTTCTGGCGAGCTTGGAGCCTCTGTCTCTTCAGCTGGCAACGTTACTTTAATGTCCAAGTTTGTTTGCTCAGTTTGCAAGAAATCGGAAATCTTCACGGATGCGACAGACGATCTTATCGTATCTTTCTGTGCGTCTGTGAGCTTGTCCACAGTCGTTTCTGTGCGCTTCTCAACCAATATGACATGGTAGCCAAATTCAGTAAGAACGGGTTCTCCGATTACACCAATCGCTTGCGTATTTGCAGCGTTCTTGAATTCTGTTACCCAGCCGCCAACGACTTGGTTTTCATAAAGACCACCGTTAGAGCTCGAACCAGCGTCTTCTGAATATTCCTTCGCTAACTCATTCCAGTCACCACCAGCATCAAGCTTAGCTTTAACTTCCTGAGCACGCTTCAATGCATCTGCTTCCTCATGTACGATTTCACCCGTGGATGGGTCAGTCGTCTTCACAAGAATATGACGCGCAGTTACAACGTTGAAATCAGATGGGCTCTTCTCGAACTCCGCTTTGATCTCATCATCCGTAACCGTAGGCGTAAGTTCATTCAGCTTCGCGGAGTAATACAGTTGGAAGCCATATTCATGCGTATAGAACTTTGCTACTTCTTTCGCAGTAAGATCGTTTTCCTTCATATAGTTCTTAAGATCTTCTGTTGTCTTAAGCGCAGTCTCCAATTCCTTCTGGAAGTTGTCTGCCTCCGTCTTTGCTTTCTTCAAATCTTCAGCAGACACGTCCTTCGAAAGATGCTTCTTAAGAGCATATTGTTGTACGAATTGCTCTTTCAGCTGTGGAATCGACATATACATCGCTTGATTCTGATTAACGAACATCATGAAAGCTGCATACTTATCATATTCCTTGTCGGTTACGGTCCCATCTTTGTATGTAGCGATGACCGCACCTTTGCTTGACCCCGGATATTCTCCGTCTTTATTACCGCAGCCGGACAAGAGCGCGACTAGCATCACTGCTGTCAGCATCATGATGGCTAGGCGTCTGTACGACGTCCGTTTATGGTGCAACATTCTGCAATTCTCCCTTCGATTTGATAACTATTTCATATTGTATCAGAAACTCCTCCAACAATGCCAATACTGCATTTTCATCAAATCCCCGTACTTTACAACGAATATGCAGCTGCTTCGACACGATCGCATGGCTTATCCGACCTTGGAATTTCTGTTCGATAACACTAAGCTCGTTCTTATCCAAATCTGTTTGATGGCGTTCAACAATCTTGAGCGTAACTTCATCCCCACGCTTCATCATCGACTCAATGCCATAGCGACGACCATACACCTTCAATCTGGCGACGGCGAGCAAATTGAGCACTGCCTTTGGTGGATCGCCAAATCGATCAACAAGCTCCTCGAACAGATCACTCACATCATCCAGAGAAGCTGCGGCAGCAACCTTTTTATAAATTTCAATTTTCTGAATGCTGTCATAGATATAATCTGGTGGCAAATACGCATCCACACTAAGATCAAGCTGTGTATTGACTTGTTGAGGAGGCAATGCAACTCCACCGATTTCTAGCTTACGACTTTGAATTTCATCCGCGAGCATCTGTGAATAGAGGTCGAAGCCCACCGAAGCGATGAAGCCATGCTGCTCCGCACCGAGAAGATTACCGGCACCGCGAATCGATAAGTCACGCATCGCAATCTTAAAGCCCGAGCCAAGCTCGGTGAACTCCTTAATCGATTGCAATCTTTTCTCCGCAACCTCTGTCAGCACTTTATCTCTCTGGTACGTAAAATAAGCATAGGCAATTCGATTAGAACGACCAACGCGCCCCCGAAGCTGATAAAGCTGGGACAGTCCCATCCGGTCCGCATCGTGGACGAGTAGTGTGTTGACGTTCGGAATATCGACACCCGTCTCGATAATGCTCGTGCTTACGAGCACGTCGTACTCCCCATCAAGGAAGTCAAGAATCGTCCGCTCAAGCTCCTGCTCCGACATCTGCCCATGACCAACAGCGACGCGCGCATTCGGAACGAGTGCACGAATTTGCTCTGCCATCTGATAGATGCCTTGGACGCGATTGAATAGATAATAAACCTGTCCTTCTCGCGCAAGCTCCCGCTCCACCGCTTCTCGGACAAGCGTAGGACTATATTCTACGACGTAGGTTTGTACTGGGAAACGATTTTCCGGTGGCGTCTCAATGACCGACAGATCGCGTACCCCAAGCATCGACATATGCAGCGTACGCGGAATCGGTGTCGCTGTTAGCGTCAGCACGTCTACATTCGTTTTTAACTTCTTCAGCTTTTCCTTATGTGTAACCCCGAAGCGTTGCTCTTCATCGACGACGAGCAAACCAAGATCTTTAAATACAACGTCCTGCGACAGGAGGCGATGCGTTCCGATCAATACGTCGACCGTACCAGCCTTTAGCCCCTTAATTGTCTCTGTCTGCTCTTTGCGCGTACGGAACCGACTAAGCACCTTGATCTGGAACGGATAGCCTGAAAATCGCTCGCGAAATGTCTCATAATGCTGCTGCGCCAAAATCGTCGTAGGCACAAGCACAGCAACCTGCTTGCCTTCAATCGCTGCCTTGAACGCCGCTCGGATCGCAACCTCTGTCTTACCGTAACCAACATCTCCACAAAGCAACCGATCCATAGGACGCGGCTTTTGCATATCCATCTTAATTTCCTCAATCGCACGAAGCTGATCCGTCGTCTCATCATAGGGGAACATCGCTTCGAACTCTTGTTGATAACTTGTATCTTCGCCAAATCCGAAGCCATGTGTCGCTTGACGCTCGGCATACAGCTTAATGAGGTCATCAGCGATATCTTTAACTGTGCTTTGGACTTTGGATTTCACACGGTTCCAATCCGCGCCACCTAGCTTGCTAACCTTCGGCTCCTTCTCTTCAGAACCGACGTACTTCTGAATCAGATCGAATTGTTCAACCGGAACGGATAGACGATCACCCGCAGCATACACGATATGCAAATAATCTTTATGAATACCCCCGACTTCAAGCGTGCCAATGCCGAGATATTTTCCGATGCCATGATTTTGATGAACAACATAATCGCCCACCTTCAATTCCGTATAGCTCTTAATCCGCTCTGCATTATCCAAATGCCGGTCAACGCGTCTAGCTTTGCGCTGCTTCTGAGTAAACATCTCGCCTTCCGTTATGACGATTAGCTTAATTGCAGGCAACTCAAAGCCATTCTGCAAATGACCTTGCAAAATCTCAGGGGGTTCAATCTGATAGTCTTCGAGTACGCGGCGCATCCGATCTGCCCGCTCCGTATTGCCTGCGAGCATTACAATATGGCTGCCACTCTTGCGCCAGCGTTCCATCTCGGCCTTGAGCACATTCATCTGACCGTGGAAGCTTTGCATTGAACGACAGACGAAGTTTACAATATTTTGCGGCTGCGTGTGCGGGATTTGGCGAACGAATACCGATAGATAGACAGTTTGATAGGCTTTCGGATAAAGTGCCTGCTCCGCTGCAATTCCTAGCACAAAGCCAGGCAACGATTTGCCCTGCTGAAGCAGATGCATCGACCATTCTGATTCATCTCGTTCGAGTTGACGTGCGGTTTCACCTAATCTGCTCGGTTCATCCATAAGAAGAACTGTATCTTTAGGAATATAATCAAGCAGTGTTTGACGTTCTGGGTAAAGTAGAGAAATATATTTGTATATTTCATCGAAATAGATACACTGACGCAATAGTTCAATTTCTCTCGAAATTTCCCCCTGCAATCGCTCTTTCGCTTGACGATCATTCATCCGCTCTAGCTGCTTCTCTAGCAATTCAGAGGCATGCTGTGCTGCATTGTGAAATCTTCTTTCCGTCGCAATCCACTCACGGCAAGGCTGTACTGTACAAGACTCTAGTTTATCAATGGATCGTTGGTCAGTTGGGTCAAAGGTACGAATGGAATCAATCTCATCATCAAACCATTCAATACGATACGCATGAGCAGACGCAAGTGGAAAATAATCTGCTATCCCTCCACGTACGCTCAAATGCCCCTTCTGCTCCACCCGATCAACACGCTCGTAACCCATGCCAATCATGTCGCGAAGAAATTGCTCCATCCGTAGCGTCTGACCGACCTGCAATTGAATATGCGCGCCTGCCATGGTGTTTCGGTCGGGTTGGAATCGCCGAACACCGGCGAAAGGCACCACAATGACCCCGCGGAAGCCTTCAGCGAGTTTGAGCAGTACATCTAGACGACGAGCGGAAGTTTCCGGACTCGAGATTGCGGTTTCAGCTGCGATTAGCTCGTTTGCTGGGTAGAGTAACACTTCTTCAACGGACAGACTTTCTTGTAGATCGTCCGCGATCTTCTGTGCCGAGAACATATTATGTGTAATAACGAGAAGAGGCCTTTGCAATTCTCGATACATAGCAGCAATGCCGATCTGACGAGCGGAACCGGACAACCCCGCGACGAGCTGCTCACGAATTCCTCCCTTTAAACCACCGATAACGCTAATTAAATCGGGATCGACTGCCAAAGCTTGAAGAAGCGGCTTCATGGCATTTCCCCTTTCTGATCTTCACCATTTACTATCGCTAAAATCATTGAAAAAGCCCCGGCACAAGCAAAAACATCTTCGGCGTCCTTAAACGCTGAAGAATCTTTGCGTAGACAATCAGAAATGAATAGCTGATTATGCTTTCTGATTATCATGCCAAGGCCCCTGAGAAGTGAAAACGTGATGATGCAATTGTTCATTGCAATGGATTGGACAACAACGCCAGCTCTGGATTAGAGTCCAATGTCTGATTGCAATAATCGCATATTACCCGTACGGTCACGTCCCCGTTGGAATTATAGGCTATTATACGCTTTCGCTCATCGAGGGTCAAGGAATGAAGACCAAGTCGAAACTCTGAAACATCCGCATTATCGAACGTTCCAAGTGGCATCTGGCAATGTCTACAAACGTATTTTACAGCCATATGTATGCCTCCTTAATCGGGGATATGCGGCGATAGCCGTATTCTGATTAAGTATGCCCAGATGTTCGCCTATTTAAGCCAAGTATGCCCGGCTTCCGTTAGTGCTTGGCATTATACATTGCCATCGTCTGCTCGAACGGATGCGTAATCGCATGCTCAATCGCATCAGCTGCTTCTTCAATCATCTGCTTCAGTGCATCACGCTCTTTTTTAGGAAATGAAGACAGTACGTAGTCTGAGATGACCATACCCGGCTCGGGTCTAGAGATGCCCATTCGAACGCGATTGAACGTCTGTGTCCCTGTATGCTGGATGATCGACTTAATGCCGTTATGTCCCCCCGCACTCCCTTGATAGCGCAGTCGGATTCGGCCGACCTCTGTATCGAGATCGTCATAGACGACGATGCAATCCTCTAACTTCACCTTATAAAAATCCATAAATGCGCGAAGCGATTCTCCCGATAAATTCATGTAGGTCATCGGCTTTAGCAAAGCCACCTTCTCATCGTTAATTCTCGCCTCACCAACCAGCCCTTTACACTTTTTACTGCTTACATCTGCATTGTATCTGCGCGCTAACTCATCAATGACCATAAATCCGGCATTGTGGCGTGTATTTTCATAGGTGGAACCAGGGTTTCCTAGTCCGACGATCCATTTCATGATCAAGCTCTACCTCCCATGCATAGGTGAAAAATATTTTGTGTATATGCAACGATTGCGATTACTGGCGTGTCATATTAATTATATAGATTTTCTCAATAAGCGGGTGTATGAATATGTATTTCAATGGTCAGATGATTTTTGACGACCAACACTTTATTGACCACATGCACTCTTTAATTCCTGTTCAAATTTTTTATGGACAATTTTATAGAGACATCGGTTATATCGAGGAATGTAGTGAAGAGTTCATTCTGATCAACAATATCTTCTACAGTCGGCAACAATTTACCTTCATCTCGCGCCCCGGCTATTAAGCAGTGCAAAGGGCCGTGCCTCGCGGCACGACCCCTGCTTATTTCTTGTCAACTGCTTGTGCCGCTTCTGAGTGCTTGCGGTCTTCTTCGGCTTTATCTGCCGCTGCATCCGCTTCATCTTCAGAGAGTGCCTTCTGAGGCGCTAAGATCGAAACGATCACCGTGCTTGCTTCCTCACGCGACGCCACCCCCGCTGGTAACTTCAGATCACTTACCGATAGTTGGTCACCCACAGCAAGTGTACTCACATCGGCTACAATCGCATCAGGAATATCCTTCGGGTAACATTCAATTTCAAGCTCGTGCATGATGATCTGAATCATGCCGCCTTCCTGCTCGCCAATCGATTTGCCTTGTAGTTCAATACGAACAGAAGTATGAATTTTCTCATTCATATCTATTCGTTTGAAGTCTATATGTTGCACTTCACGTGACATCGAATCCCTTTGGATCTCAGCCATCATCACGGTCTGCTTGCCAATCCTCGGCACATCCATCTCTATAACTGAATGTGGATTACTTCGAAGCAACGCTTGAACCTGCTTCGACTCCAAGGTAATAGTTACTGGTGATTCCAAGCCTTTTCCATAGACAACACCCGGTAGCTTCCCTGCTAAACGTATTTGACGCAACGCGCCCTGACTCATTACTTCCCTCTGCTCAACCTGCAAAGTCTGATTCATAGGAATACCTCCTCACATAGACATATCCTATTGTAACCCGACTGTATACAGCTTAAACGTTCGGTTCAAACAGCTTACTAATCGACATTTGCTCGTGAATCCGTACAATTGCTTCGCCCATTAGCGGTGCAACGGATAGTACCTTTAGCTTATCCAATTGGCAATGCTCACGCATATGGATCGTATCCGTCACAACGATTTCCTTAATCGGTGCATTTGCAAGCCGCTCCATCGCTTGACCAGAAAGTACTGGATGTGTGCAGCATGCATAAATTTCTAACGCCCCCGCTTTCTTCAGAGCGGATGCCGCCAAAGAGATTGTGCCCGCAGTATCAATCATATCGTCAATCAATATCGCCGTTCTTCCAGATACGTCACCGATAATGTTCATCACCTCCACCACATTCGGCTCGGGACGTCTCTTATCAATAATTGCAAGCGGAGCTTGCAACTCATCCGCTAATCTTCGCGCTCTTACAACGCCACCATGGTCAGGGGAAACGACAACAGGCTTATCAAGCGCTTTGCTTTGAAAATATTCACCAAGAATCGGAACTCCAAGTAGATGATCGACCGGAATATCGAAAAAGCCCTGAATTTGCATCGCGTGCAAGTCCATGGCAATGACTCGGTGTGTTCCAGCGGTCTCAATCAGGTTAGCAACTAACTTCGCTGTTATCGGATCTCTCGAACGTGCTTTGCGGTCTTGCCGTCCATATCCATAATAGGGAATGACGACATTAATCGTCTTGGCAGAAGCCCGTTTCAGCGCATCTACCATTACCAGCAACTCCATTAAGTGCTCATTAACCGGATCAGACGTCGATTGCACCACGTATACATCACTACCACGTACACTTTCGTTCAACCGCACGTGAATTTCACCATCACTAAATCGGTTGACGACCGACTTGCCGAGCTCCACACCAATATGACTAGCAATCGATTGTGCCAACCGTGGATTCGAGCTGCCTGAAAAAATCTTGAGAGTATTATCCGGATAAGCCATGATGATTACCGCCTTTATTAATATAATTATTGATTGTTATCTGTTTTTTCTCTATCTTTCTTAGCTCGAGCACGAGCACGAATCTTATCTGCATATCCCGGTTTATTGACTTGACGTTCACGTGCGATAGCAACGTCATTATCAAGCACATTTTGTGTAATTGTCGAGCCCGCAACAACATAAGCCCCACTACCAATCTTTACAGGAGCAATAAGGTTGCTGTTGCTGCCGATGAAGGCATTGTCGCCAATCTCTGTCTTCGACTTATTGAACCCATCATAATTGGCAGTAATCGCACCACAGCCAATGTTGACATTCGTGCCAACGATTGCATCGCCTACATAGCTTAGATGAGGCACCTTACTATGCTCGCCGATTATCGTATTTTTAATTTCAACGAAATCACCAATTTTCACATGACGTCCGAGAACAGTACCTGGTCGCAAATAGGCGAACGGTCCAACACTGCACTCATCTCCAACAACTGCGTTTTCTGCAACCGTCTGACGAACCGTTGAACCGCTACCTACAATCGTATCCCTTAGCTCCGACTGAGGACCAATGACGCAATCTGTACCGACTACAGTGTTGCCACGAAGCACCGTACCTGGATAAATAATCGTATCTGCACCAATTTGCACATTAGCCCCGATATAGGTATGCTCCGGGTCAATTAGTGTTACGCCATTTAATTGATGATTGGCATTAATGCGCATCCGCATAACCCGCTCCGCTTCACCAAGTGCTAATCGGTCATTCACACCAATCGCTTCAGTGGGATCCTCACACATATATGCGGAAATTCTTTCTCCCTGGTCACGTAAAATTCCAATGACATCCGTAGCGTAATATTCACCCTGTGAGTTATCGTTCTTTACTTCACGCAGAGCTGAAAATAGCTTGCGATTATCGAAACAGTAAGTACCTGTATTGATCTCTGTAATTGTTGCTTCCTCTTTGGTACAATCCTTCTGCTCTACTATTCGTAGCACTTCTCCAGTTTCACCACGAATAATACGTCCTAATCCTGTTGGATCACTTACGTTTGCAGTCAACACCGTTGCTGCTGCAGATTGCTCAAGATGCAACGCCATCATCAGCTTGATTGTATCGGGATCAACGAGCGGCGTATCTCCATACGTTACAATCGTTACACCCTCTTCTTCACCGAGCAAAGGTGCTGCCTGACTGACCGCATGACCCGTACCTAGCTGCTCTGCTTGAAGCGCATACTCTACACTATCTCCTAATACCTCTTGAACAGCATCCGCACCGTGCCCTACAACGACAACAATTCGTTCGCATCCTGCTTCGCGTACGCTATCTAAAGCGTGAGACACCATGGGCTTATCACACACCTGGTGCAGCACCTTATACAACTTAGATTTCATTCGCTTTCCTTGACCCGCCGCAAGCACGATTGCAAGCTTCTTCATGGTCAAACTATCCCCTCTCGCGCTTATATACTCAATTACAAAGCATCATAGCTTATTATGAATCAAAAGAAAAGAGAGCCTAGGAGGCCCTCCATCTCAATTGTAGAGAAGTATGGATAAAAAAGTTCATTTCTTTATGAAGCGCCTTCTTCTACCAATATTTCTTCATCTTGAGCCGCACGCTCATATTCAGCCAATACAGCAGCTTGAATTTTCTCGCGCGTACCGGAAGAGATCGGATGAGCAATATCTCGGAATTCCCCATCTGGGGTCCGCTTGCTAGGCATCGCCACGAACATGCCATTGTTTCCATCAATCACGCGAATATCGTGTACAACGAATTCGTTATCGATTGTAATCGAAGCAATAGCCTTCATGCGCCCCTCCGAATTCACTCTACGGAGTCTCACATCTGTAATTTGCACCTTCTGTTCACCACCTTTGTCCTTCTAGAAGACTTGGTGTAATATTCCACAAAACGGTGCAAATTCCTTCTTTAATTTGGAAAACAACAGCCAATTTTTGAAAAAAATTTTTAGTTCTTGTCAGTTTCGACAGGAATCGTGACAATCGCTTCAATTTCGACAAGAACATCTTTGGGGAGCCTTGCCACTTCTACTGTAGATCGGGCAGGAGTATGCTCTCCAAAGTAGGATGCATATACCGAATTAAAGATTGAAAACTGATTCATATCTTTCAAAAATACCGTTGTCTTCACAACATCTTGAAGGGAGGACCCCTCTGCCGCTAATACAGCTTTCAAGTTGTTCAACACTTGCTGCGTCTGTTCTTCAATACCACCTGCAACGAGGTCGCCAGCAGGCGTCAATGGAATTTGTCCCGACGTATAGATTAGATTGCCTACACGGACAGCTTGTGCATAAGGACCAATTGCGGCAGGAGCTGCGTCTGTAGATACAATGTGAAGTGTCATCACTTTTCCTCCCTCTTATATGCTCTCTGACAAGTCAAAAAAGTTACCAGGCTGAATCGTAATGTGCCGAGATTTCAAATCGACTTCTGTTAACCGTGCGAGCGATACATAATCCTGTAGCAATCGTTCCTCGTGCTCTATCTCTCCTGACTCTACGAACACACCGACACCCGCGACAACAGCTCGAAACTCATGAAGGAGATCTACCATCCCTTGAATGGTGCCCCCTGCTTTCATAAAGTCATCGATGATAAGTACGCGAGATTCTTCCTTCAGCGCCCGACGCGCTAAAGACATGGTCTGAATTCGCTTCGTTGAGCCGGATACGTAATTAATGCTTACAGCTGAACCCTCTGTCACTTTATGATCTCTACGCACAATGACGACAGGCAGATTTAGAAATGCTGCTGTCGCATGAGCAAGCGGAATCCCCTTGGTCTCCACCGTCATAATGACATCAATATTCCGATCTGCGAATGCAGAAGCGAACATCCGGCCAACCTCTTGCATCATGCCAGGCTGTCCGAGCAAGTCCGTCATGTACAAGTAGCCACCGGGAAGCAATCGATCCGGTTGCTGCAGCTCGCTTATAATGGACTTGATTTGTTGAAGTGCAACATCTTTCCGACACTGAGGCACAAAACGAACGCCTCCAGCAGCACCTGCATGTGTACTTAGATCACCGATTCCCTCATCAGCAAACACTTCTTTAATAATCGCCAAATCTTCGCTAATTGAGGATTTCGCAGATTGATAACGATCTGCGAATGCGGTCAAAGAAATCAACGTATGTGGACGTGCTAATAAATATTGTGTCATTTCAACGAGCCGTGCGCTGCGCTTCAACTTTTTCACAGATCTCACTCCGTCCAAATCCGAATGTTATTTTGCAATCATAACATTTTTATACGGTTTTGAGCAACAAAGTGAGCTCCACGTCTTTTAAATATTCGGATTTATGTAAGCATCCTTACAACGAACACCTCTTTGCAGAAGCCTCTGAGTCCATTATATATTTTTGAAACCTTCGCTTCCTTGGAAACAAGACCGAATACAGTCGGACCGCTGCCTGACATGAGTACACCATCAGCTCCAAGCTTCACCATACAATCCTTCACTTGTCGAACCTCTGGATATCGATCAAGTGTGACTGTTTCAAGCACGTTACCTAACGTCGAACAGATATCAGAGAACGATTGGCGTTCAATCGCCGATCGCATATTCGTAATGGAAGGATGCGCTTTAAGTTCACTCACACGAAATTTACCATAAACATCTGCAGTCGATACGTTAATCGGTGGCTTCGCTAAGATGACCCAGCATTGCGGCGGTGAAGATATGCTCTCCAGTTGTTCACCGCGTCCTCTAGCGATCGCAGTACCTCCACGAACACAGAACGGCACATCCGATCCAAGCTCCGCTCCTAACTTCTCAAGCTCCGCTGTGCTGAGCTGCAAATCCCAAAGACGATTCAAGCCTTTAAGCGTGGCTGCTGCATCGCTGCTCCCGCCTGCCAGTCCGGCTGCTACTGGAATCTGCTTATCCAGATGAATATAGACGCCCCGCTTTACGCTGTAACGCTCTTTAATAAGCTTAGCCGCTTGAAAGGCCAAGTTCTTTTCATCCAGCGGGATAAATCCTACCTGGCTCGTAAGTACGATCTGATCACGAGGTAATTCCTCCATCTCAAGACGATCGGCAAGGTCGACCATCGTCATGATCATCTCTACCTCATGAAAGCCATCATCACGCTTGCGTAATACGTCCAGCAGCAAATTAATCTTAGCTGGTGCTTTCTCATAGATTTTCATCTGCATTATCACCTTTACTTATTATAACAAAATAAGAAGCCGAATCGCCACTTAACGGCATATTCGACTTCTAAGGTGATTCTTAAGCTTGTGGATTTTTGGAGATCGCTTGTTCTGCAATTTGAATTGCTCGCTTTACCATGTTGCCTGCGTCTTTCGTGCGAATTCCACCCCAGCCTTCCTGCTGTACAATATCATAAAACCCAAGATCCTTTGCAATTTCTGCCTTGAACTCCTCCGACATCGTGCTTCGTCTTCTTCGGCTCATATGATCGCCTCCTTCGCGTTATTTGACGCTTAGCTAGCGCACCCTTAGAATGCCCAACACGTCTTGAAGCATGCAAAACGGGCAGCCGCTTCGCTTTAAAAAGCGAGCTGCTGCCCGTGCAATAACCTGTTTAGTTCGGTAAATAGTTGATGCGGACTTGACCCTCGTCATTACACAGCATCACTTCAACGGATTCTGTCAAGATATCAGCATAGCTGTATGACACCCGTTTGAATGCGTGCTGCTCTTGATCGAGCTTAACGATAAACACCGATGGATAGATTTCTTCCAACACTCCAGTGCGTTCGATGGTTTTTCGGCGTCCACCATTGGCGCGGAGCATGATCTTGGATCCGACGTGCGGCTCCAGGCTTCGCTTAATGTCTAGAAGCGCGTTCTTAGCCATGTTCCACTACCACCTCTTTCCCTGTAAATTATAACTAATAACAGGGGAGGTGTCAAATAAATAGAATATTATATCAACGAGAAGCTTTTTCTGTCAACGGTCATTTTACGCGGGTATTACAAGGTTTTCTAGACAACCCCATTTTATTGTCACACAATATTCACATTTTTACTTGTATTTACCGGTTTCAGTTGTGGTACACCTACTCGATATTTCCCCATCGTCTCTATGCCACCCACCCCATGCTTTCCGCTAATCGTATGCGAGATCACATCTGCAATGTTGATCGTCTCACGAAATGGGGTAAACGAAGCGCGTACAGCCGCATAGACAGGATCAAGCGCGTGGATCATGATTCGCCCAGGGGAGCTTGCGAAATTTGCACCGGATTGAAGCAACGCTTCAAAGTGTGACTGACATGCGCCTGCGACAATGATAAGCGAATCCCGATTGCGCTCATATTCTCTAGCGACCTTCACTGCTTGCACGAAGTTCAATGAGTTTTTATAGCTTCCTAGATGCTGTAAGTCATCTTTATTTTTAAGAAGACCATCATGCCCTGTTATGACGACAATGTCTGGATTAATTTGGGGAAGCAACCTCGCTAACACTGGTGCCATCTGTGACTCATGGCAGTGTACCCCTTCTGACGGCACATGTAACTGATTGTACACTTGCATACTCTTATTTAAATAATTACCATCACCATCCAGATGTAGCACCTTGCCCGGCAGCTCAAAAAATTCCTGCCGTCGATCACCTGGATGCATCGACATCCGCGCAACCCCTAATTGCTCGTTGCGAAGCTCGTTCATATGTCTTATCGATTCCGTCGCATGAACACGTGCCTGGCGCGAGCCTCCAAGCTCGTCCGGATCTTTCACCTTGCGAAGATCACTCCACGGCGAGTCTGCCAACAATCGATAATCCGCCCCCCTCAGGACAGCTTGATGTCCGGCTATAGCCGCGATTCGGAATAGCACATCCCCGCCGTACGATTTGCGGACGACCAAATCCCCCTGCTCCATTAGGCCAATCACCTCTTTCTCCATCGTATGGAGTTAAGGTGGGCATGGTGCGCGTCCCTGTAAACAACGCCGAGCATTATTAATGAGACACGTTCAACATGCCCTTAGCTTCGAGCGCTTCTGTAACGCGTGCGAACTCCTGTAGCGATAATGTCTCTGCACGGCGTTCAGGCTGTACCTCGCAAGCGATCAACAGCTCAGAAAGCTCGCCTTTGCGGTCCTTACCCGATAGTGCGGATAAGTTATTGGCCAAAGTCTTACGTCGCTGAGAGAAGGCCGTCTGTACAACATGAAAGAATTTTGCCTCATCTGTAACGTCTACAGCAGGCTTCTGCCTGCGCTTAAGCTTGATGACGGCTGATTCTACATTAGGTGGCGGTATAAAGGCCCCTCCAGGTACGACACAGACGAGCTCGGGCTCACAGTAATATTGCACAGCGATGCTGAGGCTACCGAACTGCTTGCCTCCAGGTGAAGCCGCCATTCGCTCGGCAACTTCTCGTTGCACCATGACAACAATATTTTCTAGCGGTAATTGCTCCTCTAACAACTTCATAATGATCGGGGTAGTGACATAGTAAGGCAAATTCGCCACGACACTTACTTTGCTGCAACCAGTGAACTGCTCTGCCCAAAGCTGTTTTAAATCTGTCTTTAGCACATCTGCGAGGATGACATTCACATGCGGGTGGGGCTCCATCACCTCACTAAGAATGGGAATGAGTCTCCGATCAATCTCAAGCGCAGCCACCTTACCTGCTGCCTCAGCAAGCTTCTCGGTTAATGCGCCAATGCCTGGTCCAACCTCAAGCGCACCACTTGTGCTATCGAGTTCGGCAGCGGCAATAATTTGATCAAGCACCGAATGATCGATTAAGAAATTTTGCCCTAAGCTTTTCTTAAACGTAAAATGATGCTTGCGAATGATTTCCTTCGTACGGCTTGAAGAGGCAATACCATCTCCATCATGATTAGCAGAACGATTAGATGGCTTGCGATTCGACGTGTTAGGCTTCCCCATTGCTGACTTCCTTGAACGCTCTGTGAACGATCTATGTTCACTGTACTTACCTGGTTTCTTATTTATCAATTGAATTTACAGCCCTTCCCGCTCCAGTTGTTCCAACGCTGTTAAAAATTCCGTACGCGTAATTCGGAACATGAGACATCTTTTGTGAAATTGCTTGCCATTCGCATATCCAATTCCGAGCATCTCGCCCATCCGCTCTCTGCGTGTCGCAGAGGAGGCGTGAACGATGAGTCCAGCGTCTAACAGGTCACTCCACTCAATTTCATCTTCTTGCGATCGATCTGCCTCCTGCTGAGGACTGCGAACACTATCCAGAGCTCTTCGGATCGCCTCATCCGAAGCATGCTCAACACCGATCCCCTTCATCCCACGCGCTTCACTCTTCGTTAAGAATGCATGCTTGCAGCCCGGCACCCGTTCCGCCACTAGCTTGCGAATTCGTTCGCCCGGTGCATCTGGATCTGTAAAAATGATGACACCACGCCGCTCCTGCGCTAGCTCGATCCGGCGCATAACCGCTTCACCGATAGCCGAACCGCCTGTTTCAATCGTATCTGCGCCTACCGCGCGTTTTATCGCTGTCGTATCATCCTTGCCTTCCACGACAATTACTTCTTGAATCATCAATATTCAGCCCTCTACTCCGATTCATTGTGAAGACGACAGATCGTCTGCATATTAATACAAGCCTATACGAGTTTCTTCGATAGTTCAACTTTTATGTAAACACAGAAATCGGGAAGAAGCATCTATCGCCTCTTCCCGATTGTTCAGTAACCGCTTATTCCCGTTTCACTTCTATGACCAAGACGTGCCCCCACGGGTTGGCATCCCCCAAACTTCAGGTATTACGTGGGCACAGGCTTATCCAAACTTATTAATTGGCAGTCGGCTTAACAGGCCCAATTACATACACTGTATATCCACGCTTCTTACCGAATTTGTTTACATACGATTCGCTCTCGTAAAAGACATCGATCTTCTTGCCTTTAATCGCACTACCTGTATCCTCTGCGCGTCTAAAGCCAATTCCCTCGATGTAAACCCACCATCCCATCGGAATGACATCTGGATCTACTGCAATCGTACGGCCTTCTTCAACGGTTGTGCCGGAAGCAGTAATACCGTAGCCTTTATCGCCTTTATTTTTACCCGTAGATGCAAAACCAGCATGATAAGCAGTCAACGTCACATTGCTTAACGTCCGCTTTACTTTCACTGACTTCCCATTCAAGTTCACTACCGAAGCTTCAACAGCAGTTGGCTTGCCGTTATAAGACAGCATCGACACTTGAGCTTTCTTGGTACCGACAGCTACAACTTGATTAACAGCTTCCTTCGACACAACAGATTCCACAAGCTTCTCACTAACAAGCTTGCCATTCTTATACGTATTCATAGTCTTATGAATGAGTATACCCTCTTGTCCTGTTGTAACGATTTTCTGCTTCCCTTCGGCAAGATTAGCATTTTTCTCTTGCACGACGCTGAACCCAATGGGTTCACTCGTTTCTATGATCTCTGTCTTCACACGAGTAACCGTAACCTTCATCCCTTCTTCGACAGATGTCGAAATGGATGGAGAGATCAGATCCTCTGAGCCAAGTGAGAGATTAAGCGCTTCAACGGCTTCTCCTACCGTATCCGCAGTTGTAAATTTTAATTCTTCATGACCATCGGCTTGTACAGTAATCCCTTTAGCGCGATCAATTACGATGACACTTCCATCTTTAAGAGAGTCTGTCATAGATACCGATAATTGATCATGTACGTTAAGCTGGATTTCCTGCTCTTCAAGTAATGCAAGGACATTAGTTGTCCTTGTCTGGATGACGGATGGAATTCCGTCTTCTACGATGGATACTTGCTTCGTTGATGCGCGATGCTCCAACGATATGAACATAACGATGATTGAGAAAGTGAGAATTGCGCCTAAAAGTATTCTACGCAAATACTCATGCTTCCATCGCAGTGCGAAAAGCTTGCCGGTCGGTCGTGGATCATGGGCTCCAGCAATCGGAGTAGGTCCCATACTCTCGTCCCTCCTTCATAGCCCGTCGTCGACTGACATGCATGAACTAGTCTGACGCGACTATCCTATTTTTTTACGACAGCTGTTTCATGCCAAGCGGTAAAGGCCATGAATCAACTTGCCGCCTTGCCCAGTTCAACAAGGTATTAATAAATCGTGAATACGCAAAAATCGCTCTTACAACACAAAAAGCCATGGACAGAGGACCTGTTCGTGGCTTCCGCTTATGAATATAAGGGGAATTAGAGCTTCACGAGGTTTACCTCTCTCTATAACGCCTGCGAGGTTAGCTGTCGGGTTCGGGCGAAGAGAGTTGCCCTATTCGCTATATGATGTCATGTTAAGCTACCCTGAGCTTCATCAACAACACTAACGTAATTCACCCCAAGCGAAGTGATCGTCATCATCCAAACGGTGATGTTGAAGCTTCGCGAAGACGATTCAAAGCCAGATCATTAGCAGGCTGTTTTTACGAATCGCCATCATTGCTCGGAACGCCTGGTACGAATTTACATTCGACCAGCTCGAAGTCCCCCGCTCTCCGAATTCGGAGATTAAGCGTACTGGAAAAGGGATGCCAAATTCAAACTTCTGTTCATGATAATAACCTCTACTTACCAAAGGTGTAAAGAACCCGCATTGGACGTATTCACGCATTTAGACGGGTATATGGGCAAATATAGGTGAAAAAAGAGAGGAAAGTCAACTTTTATTCGCCTGAAGGTCCGTTTTACTCCCTATTTAACCGTTTTCTCACCCTAAGCCCAAACAGCGTTTCGCATTTTCGCTCGTTATTTTGGCTATTTCGTCCACTTGGAGTCCTTTTATCTCTGCCGCACTCTCCGCAACTAGCTGCACATATGCCGACTCATTTCTATGCCCTCTATATGGGTGAGGAGTCAAATATGGGCAATCCGTCTCCAGTAATAAGCGGTCCAGGGGAACGTTTTTTAACACCTCTTTGGGCACCCTCGCATTTTTGAAAGTGACCGGACCGCCGAAAGAAATATGGAAGTTCATATCGAGACATAACTTCGCTGTTTCCCAGCTTCCAGAGAAGCAATGCATGATTCCCCCAACCTCAGCCGCATTCTCCTCACGCAACAACCGTACGATATCTTCATGTGCGTCACGATTATGAATAACAATTGGTTTTTTAAGACGCTTCGCCAACCTAATTTGTTCACGAAAGACAATATGCTGCACTTCCTTCGGTGACGTATCCCAGTGATAGTCAAGTCCGATCTCCCCGATCGCTACTACTTTAGGATGCTGGCACAATTGCTCAATCCAAGCCAAATCCTCTTCAAGTCGCATATCGATTGCATCCGTTGGATGCCAACCAACGACCGCATAGATGAACGGGTATTGTTCCGCTAATGCCATCGTTGTTGGAATCGTCTCTCGATTGAAGCCGATATTAACGATGGTGTCGATTCCTGCCGCTTGCGCACGAGCAATGACTTCATCGCGATCACTGTCGAACTTCGGTGAATCTAAGTGTGCATGAGTGTCGATTAACATGTTGAAAGTTGTCTCCTTTGATGTGTTTCTTCTATATAATAGCTTCTAATTATAGTGATAATTTTTCACGTGTATTTTTGCTCAATCGATCTATATAAGGAAGC
Source organism: Candidatus Cohnella colombiensis (assembly GCA_029203125.1). Classification (GTDB taxonomy): domain Bacteria; phylum Bacillota; class Bacilli; order Paenibacillales; family Paenibacillaceae; genus Cohnella; species Cohnella colombiensis. The sequence goes on along the minus strand of CP119317.1, from coordinate 3,771,185 downwards.
AATTCATCCTTAGGATAATACACACAGTATTTCCCGTGTTGTATACCCGCAATCGAGCGAATGATGTCTGATTTCACCGAAATTTCGGTAAGCTGCTCCCGCTCGTTAAGTAGAAGAATTGGTGGCTTCTCTCGTCCTGCGGGCTTCTGCTCCGGCTTATAGATATCATAAGGAGAATCGAAAGGATTGTCGACTTCTAGATGATAGTCCGGGTTCAGCCCCAAAAGCAGCCATTCCTGTCTGGCATCAGCCAACCATGCTTCATCCTGTTCTTCCAATAACGCATATTTGTATAGCTGACGATTCAAGAAACGACGGCATAAACTCGACAACAACGTGTCGCGCTCATTGGCCCATTCACTGAAAGTCGTTTGAACAAGTGATTCATCCAATCGCAAATAATCACCCAGCTGCAAACTTCCTTCTAATAAATGCTTGATTGGAGCAAGAAGAAAGGCGAAGCGGAAACCTTCTTTGTGTAGCTCTTTCGCTCTACGGAAAATTTGACGAAGTACAATTTCTGAGCTGCGTGTCACCGGATGAAAGTAAACTTGCCAATACATCTGATAACGCGACACCAAATAATCCTCAACCGCATGCATGCCACTTTCTTTAACCACAATTTTATCTTCATAAGGACGAAGCACACGTAAAATCCGATCAAGATCAAACGTCCCGTAATTGACCCCTGTGAAATAGGCATCACGCAACAGGTAATCCATTCGATCGGCATCCAGCTGACTCGACACTAGACTTACGACAATTGGTTTATCGTACGTCTTTCGGATGACGGAGGCTACCCTCTCAGGGAAATCATCGCTAACTTCACGGAGCACACGATTGATTTCCGTATCGCCTAGAATTACCTCGCACGTCCATTCCTCATGATCCGTGTGGAAGATTTGTTCAAGCGAATGGGAGAATGGTCCATGCCCCACATCGTGAAGCAGTGATGCACATAAGCTCAATAGCCTTTCCTCTTGAGGCCAGTCGGTGTAACCGCTACGTTCGAATTGTGAGATGATTTTACGAGTAATCTCGTACACACCTAAAGAATGAGAGAGTCTACTGTGTTCTGCCCCATGAAAGGTTAAATAAGTTGTACCGAGCTGTCGAATTCGTCTAAGTCGTTGGAACTCTGGCGTATTGATCAAATTCCAGATCGTCACATCCTGAACGTATATCGAATGATGTACAGGATCTTTAAACACTTTCTCCTCTTGTAGCTTCACAAACACAGATTCCACCTCTTTAACTATGATTTTGTATTTCAATGATCCTGTTCAAGACATGATCGAATATTGTCGAATTTGGTCGAATGGATTTAATCCATTAAAATTTACTCATTTTTACAATTGAGTTTTCATTTTCGCCTTATATTATAAGATTCTTATTAAAATCGACCCTACAAAGCTATCGTTTTAAGTTGACTTATTTGGGAAAGGTTGGTACGATAGAAAGCGGAAATCGTTGAACTATGTCGAATGGTGGCGAAATTCATACATTTTGTACCTTTTATACTTCCTATGTAACTATTCTAATTGATTGAAAGGGGATTCCCAAATGATGAAATCCACAGGTATTGTACGTAAAGTTGACGAGCTAGGTCGTGTTGTAATTCCAATCGAACTTCGCAGAACGCTTGGTATTGGAGAAAAGGATGCGCTTGAAATCTATGTTGATGGTGAGCGGATTATGTTGAAGAAATATGAGCCTGCGTGCATCTTCTGTGGCAACGCTGAAAATGTAACTTACTTCAAGGGTAAAATTATTTGCCGTGAATGTTTGCAGGATTTGCCTTCACCTGTGACAAATTAATGAAAGTACGTTATAATAAAAAAGCAAACTAAATATTGTTAATCCTAACCTTTTTATAACTCCTTGCAACCCTCCCTAGAACGCTATTGGGAGGGTTCTTTTTTTACGATTCATAGACGTTATTCTAGTAATGCCTGATAGACATCTCTACGAGATAAACCACGGTCAGTTGCAGCAAGCTTCATCGCTTCCTTGTGTGTCACTTGCTTCTCTGACTCATAGTGCCCAACATGCTCAGCAATCGAAAGGTTAGACCACCAGTCGGTGCTCGCCATCTGATTATCGCTATCTCCACCTGCTGAAGCAGATTCTGTTAAGCCTTCGACTACGATACAACATTCGCCTAACGGAGGATTTTCTTCAATATAACTCAAACAGCTTTCGACTGTGCCCCGTATTGCCTCCTCATGTCGCTTTGTGAGTTCACGAATAATCGCAACTCTTCTTCCACTCCAACGTTCGGTAAGTACAGCTAAAGTCTTTTTCACTCGATGAGGCGAATCGTAAAAAATCAGCGTCCCTGTCTCATGCGCTAATCGATCTATTAATTTATTCAAGCCTTTACGTTCACGTGGCGGAAAGCCAAGGAATACAAACCGATCCGTCGGTAATCCGGAGATGATTAATGCAGATAAAGCCGCATTTGCACCTGGAATCGGAACAACTGTAATACCTTGCGCGACTGCTTCTGCAACAAGATCTGCTCCTGGATCCGAAATCGCTGGAATTCCCGCATCACTAACAAGTGCGATACTTTGTCCTGCTTCAAGTAATCGGATCAATTCCGGGCCACTTGCCTCACGATTATGTTCATGATAGCTCACTAACCGATTTTGAATTTCGAAGTGGGTCAGTAGCTTTCGCGTTTGTCGTGTATCTTCGGCCGCAATAAGCTGTACCTCTTTCAGAATTCGGATTGCACGGAACGTCATATCTTCCAAATTACCAATCGGAGTTGCAACCAAATACAGCGTACCTCCTGTATTCGTTGAAGCAAAGCTACGTTGTACGATTGCTTGCAACTCAGCCTCATTGCTCTTATTCGTCATCGTGAATACGGGTCCCCTCTCTCGGAGCTGCGACCACAGGTTTTCGCCCATTCGTACGCTTAAAGTCCGGAAGTTGTGCAACTTTTCCATAGAATACATCAAGCAGCTCTGGTGTATATTCACCATCATCCTCATAGACCAATAGTGGAGGTAATGTACGCAATTCAGGTTTCCCTCCAAGTGTTGCTTCTATTAATACCATATTTGCTTCTGCATCGCGACGCGGGTGTACAAATCTAATCCGTTTCGGCTCTAAACGATGTTTGCGCATAATGGTGATTATATCCACTAGTCTGCTCGGTCTATGTACCATCGATACACGACCACCATGACGAACATGGCTGGCAGATGCTGCAATGACTTGTTCGAGGTTACATCCTAGCTCATGCCTTGCCATCGCCTGATGAATATTTTCTTTGTGCTCCCCACTCGTTACGGGTAGATAAGGCGGATTCACCGTCACCGCATCATAGAAATGGTCTTCTTCTGACTTCCATACTCGCAAATCACCTTCAATAATATAAACCCGCTCTTCTAAACCATTTAACTTGACACTTCGCTCAGCCATATCGACAAGCCGAGGTTGAATCTCCACACCATCAATCGTTGCTTTCGTTCGAGTAGTAAGCAGCAATGGAATGACGCCATTCCCGGTACACAAATCAAGAATACGCCCTCTAGGTGGAATACCCGCAAATCGTGCAAGCAGTACCGCATCGAGCGAGAAGCTGAATACTTCCGCACTTTGAATGATTTTAAGTTGATGGGTTAGCAGATCGTCCAACCGTTCTCCTGACTGAAGCTCCACTTGTTGTCCCTGCTGCCCGTCAACTTGTTTATGCTCTTCCTCTTTCAACCGTTATTAATCCTCCTTCATCATGCAAGAAGAGCCGCCTCATAAGTTTTTCACTTATGGGACAGCTCCTGGTTTCTCACTCGTCATGATTACATTTATTTACTTAAGAAAGACAAGCAGAACAAGCAATCCCCTTCCATACGAAGATGTCCATAATAGACATTACAGATATGGAAGCCTTCATGATACAACCGAGCTAAATTGTCATAGCCCTCGCCTACACCAACGCCAGCAGGAGGTCGCTTGTCCCCTTCTGCGGCAGCCGGTTGTTCTGCCGCTTCTTGGGAGCTTATAGGTACTGTTTCACGCTTGAGTACCTTTCTAAGTTGTTGATTCTCAATCTGTAGCCGTTGATTCTCTTCAAGCAGCTCCTTAATTTTCAACTTGAGTGCTCCGAAGTCTGCATGTACAGTACCAATATGCGATTCAAGCTCATCTATTCGAAGGAACAAATCTTTCATGAACAGCTATCCACCTCAACAACTCTAATCGAATAATTTTATTTGAGGACGACGTCGTCTAGTGGCAGTTCTTTCACTTTGCCAAGATCGTACAATTGAACATGAACACTTCTGCTACCAACATTTAAACCGACAACTTTTCCTTCACCCATCGAAGTCACAACAATTTTACCTACGGCAGGTAATTCTTCTTTCGCACTCTCGTAATTATCATGCTCAAACTTCAAGCAACACATCAGTCGTCCGCACAATCCCGATATCTTCGTAGGATTAAGCGACAGGTTCTGATCCTTCGCCATCTTAATGGAGACCGGTTCAAAGTCTCCTAACCATGATGAACAACAGAGTACACGTCCACATGGGCCAATACCACCGAGCATCTTCGCTTCATCGCGCACACCGATCTGCCGCAATTCAATGCGAGTTCGGAATACACCCGCTAAATCCTTGACTAGCTCACGGAAGTCGACACGACCTTCAGCTGTAAAATAAAAAATAATTTTATTCCGGTCAAACGTGTATTCCACGTCCACGAGCTTCATCCTAAGCGCGTGATCCTTGATCTTCTGCAGGCCGACAGTGAATGCATTCTTCGCGGCTTCGCGATTATCGTCCACTGCTTTTGCGTCAGTATCGCCTGCTACTCGAATAACTTTCTTCAAGGGCAGTACAACATCTGACTCTCCGACTGTCTTCGGTCCAACAACGACTGTGCCATATTCTACACCACGCGCTGTCTCCACGATAACATGCTGATCTTTGGATACCGGATGCTCGGCGGGATCGAAATAATAGATTTTGCCCGCTTTCTTGAAGCGAACCCCGACCACATCGTACAATCCTATCCCTCCCGCACGTTCACTATAAATTGCTCCAATGCCAATTGAGGCGGCACATGAGCTTTTATTCGTCTTGCCGCCGTCAGTGCGGCTTCCATCACCGAAACCCAGCTATCTATCGTTCGGCGATAGGCGGCCTGAGCAATCCATTCCCCTTGATCAGGAAATACCATACTCTTCTGACGACCGGTCATTTCGTAAATCATATCTCTATACCACAAAGCTAACAACTGTAGCAATAATTCGACATGCTCAGAAAGCTCCGTCTTAAACACCTGCTGCTGTGCACGTATCAGACTCGCAGTGAACCGGGACGGAGATTCTCTCCCTAATTGTATCACTACGTTTCGGATATCTGCAAACCAATTCTCTGCTAATAATTGTCTGCTAGCTGCTAGACCTGGTGCAACATTAACTGCAAGCCGAGTTAATAGCGGTGGCGCGCCTTCCGCAACGAGAATCGCTTCCAACGCTTCCCGATCCCCGGGAACAAAAGGTATCAGCTGTGAACGTGATAATATTGTAGGAAGCACGGCCTGTGCACTAGGAGCAAGTAAGATTGCGACAACAGGTGAGGGCGGCTCTTCTAAAAATTTCAGTAGACTATTCGCAGCCTGGGTCGTCATCGTTTCTGCACTCTCAATGATATATACTTTATATCCATCGCCAGCAGTCCGATAACCGAGTTCACGCTGTAGAGAGCGGATTTGTTCGATCTTGACTGTTGCTCCATCCGGTTCAATTACATGTAAATCCGGATGATTACCATGTAACACTTTACGACATTGCAAGCATTCGCCACATGCGTCATTGCCATCCCGTTCGCAAAATAGGGTCTGAGCGAATGCGAGTGCCATCTCTTTTCGACCAGAACCACTTGGCCCAGCAAACAAATAAGCGTGGGCAACTTTGTCGGACGCTATCGCACTTTGCAATATTGTCTTCGCTCTATCCTGCCCCAGGATTTGTTCAAATCCCATCTTGATCCTCCGGTTAAAATACGATGTTAATCAATATTCCACGAATTTCTCCAACCTTATGCAATAAATCGATACGACCCTCTTCAGTGGCAAGTAATTCTTCACCCATACTCACCAGCATCGCATCAATTTCTTCAAGCAACTTGTAACGCTTTCCACGACCGCGTCGATCCCAGCCCTTGGTCTCCTTCAGACTGATTCCGCGCTTCACTGTATCCTCTAGAAATGACTTGACCATCTGACGATAGAGGACAAGCTCTCTTACAGTCATCGAACGAGTGAGTCGATCCCCTTGAAGCTTAATATCCTCAAGCTTACGCTTTAACTCTTCCTGTGACCGTTGTTCCTCCTGCTGTTGCATGAGGTCGCCAAAGCTATTCGTTTGTGCTGGACGATTAAGTGTCTCTCCCCTAGGAAGTGATTTATTAATCATAGGGTACCCTGGTTGAATCTTCATGACCGTTCAACCTCCATTCGGTTCAGAAGTGCTCGAATCGCTCAACTGGAAGCACGAATACCGCTGCTCCACCTACTTGAACTTCTACTGGAAAAGGAATATACGAATCTGCTGCACCACTCACTGGAGATACTGGTGTTACTAGCTGGTCCCGTATTTTGCAGTTGGAACGGATGACCTCGAGTGCGTTCTGCACGCGATCATCATCGACTCCAATCATAAACGTGGTGTTGCCGGCTCGTAGAAATCCACCTGTACTAGCTAGCTTCGTCGCACGGAAGCCTTCCTTTATTAATGCGTTCGACAAACGGTTGCTATCTTTATCCTGTATGATGGCTACAACGAGTTTCATCATTCATTTCCTCCTCAAATCGTAAATTTGGGGCACTTCATGAAATTGGTTCTTTTTAGGCGCCCTAACAACGCCGAGGGCGTTTTTGCCTGTACCTATTTAATTGGACATCCGAACGTGAAATCCCTCTTTTTTGCAACTATGACCTTTTCGTGTTCAACTTGTCTTCTACAAGCTTCCAAGCTTGCTCTGTGAGCTCTTCTGCTGAGACATCTGCATCAAGAGTGACAATTCGATCATTGAACTGCTCGGCAACTTGCTGATAGCCTGCTCTGACCATCTGATGAAAGTCCAGATTTTCAAGATCAAGTCTGTTCAGCTCCCTCTCATCGTTTGCTTGAATCCGCTTTAATCCAACTTCAGGCTCTAGATCCAAGTACAAAGTTAAATCGGGCATACAACCTTCGGTAGCGAAACGATTAATGCTCCATACCGCTTCCAATCCAAGGCCGCGAGCAATCCCCTGATATACGAGACTACTATCGATGAATCGATCGCACAGCACATCAACTCCACGTGCTAGTGCAGGGAATACTTTTTCTGCAAGATGTTGCCTTCTTGCTGCTGCATAAAGCAACGCTTCAGTACGAGCATCCATCGCTGTATTTTCCTTATTTAAGATGACTGCACGTATCGCTTCAGCGATCGGAATGCCTCCCGGCTCCCGTGTAATGAGCACCTCATGCCCTTTATGTTGCAATTTACGAGCTAATGCGTGAATGAGTGTCGTTTTACCCGCACCTTCTCCACCCTCGAATGTAATAAACGTCCCCGACAATTCGCTAAACCCCTTTCGAAACACGACCACTGCGCGAAATGATACGTTTGCCAATCGCATAAGCGATTCCCATCACAACGCTTACTAACATCATATCAAAGCAGACATTAAACATAAACAAATGCTTCGCCAAATCTGCCTCTCCATCGCCAATTAGTGGCACCGCGAACGCGAAAGCTCCTGAAATTCCGACAATCATCAACGTTTCAAGGCCAAACCTTATTTTTCGTGATTCCGATCTGACCCATATATGCATCAACAATAAATAATATAAGAGATAAAATCCGCTGATTACGAATAGCGTATGCGGCATGTGCCTTGCTTTCCACTCGCTCCAGAGGTTAAATTGCGAAGTCATCGCACCACTCGGTTTGCCCGCAGAACGATCATAATTGCCCAGATATCCTGGTCGAATATGAAAGGCTTGTCCTGCAGCTGCTTTTAGCTTCTGTAGTCCTCTTGCAGGATGGCTCACATAATAGAAGGCTATGTCCTTGTGGCTTAGTTGTTCGAGCACTTCTCGGTGCAGTAAGGGGTCATTCTGTGGGATTACTGTATCCTTCTGAAAATAATTTGTACCCGCAAGTACCTTATACTTCAGTGGAATCCCAAGTTCCTTCATATCAGCCTCGACATTATCTGATCCCTTCAATACACCGTAGAAGATCGATTGATAGAGGTTCACATGCTTCAGACGGTCTGGCGCAATGATCATCATTAGTGAAGAACCGATTACAATTATGACAATTCCAATCGTTACGAACCGTCGCCATCTCCTATCCGCATACAAAGCCATCATTCGCCATGTTAGCAGAGCGAAAGCAAAGCCGATCGGCGCATTTTGTATTTTTGAAGTGGCTAAGGCAAGTACTGCAACAATAAACAATAGGAACAGCGCACGCGAGGGCTCTTCAGACGACGCAATGGCTAACGCAGAAGCAACTGCCAACAGGATTGCAATGAACGCGAATGGCTCACCAAAAAAAGATTGAAAATACGCGGTATAGCCTACATCTGCAAATACAAACAGCAGCAGCATCGCAAATAATAGAGAATAGGCAAGCTGCATCCACCCTCTGTCGAAGCGTGGACTGTAGCGAATCAACAGCGTGATCGCTCCGGCAAAAAGCAACGTATAGCACACACCCAATATACGAATATCAAAAAGCTGCCCATTCCATAACCGACCAATCCAACCTGCGATAGCTACAAGAATGACATGGGTAGAGAAATAACCGCCAAATGAGTAACCCCCATAGCCAAAATACTGATGCGTATATCCGAAGTATCTTGATGCATAGCTTTCTTGGGGATCAAGATGAGTTAGCCCGGCGCCACCTAACACGCGACTGAAATCACCACTATCTGCTACGCCCAGTATGGGAGGAATCATTATTAGTCCTACAACAAACGCAATCGTGGCCATACCGACAAACCAAGCCAGTTGCTTGCGACCATCTTTACCATCAAGACTCGTTTGCGAATGCTGCATGGATTCTCCTTCACCGTGTTAAATTAATCCTTACTTTGCTGTACCTTTATTGTCTGTAACGTACGATCTGCTACCCCTTGAATTTGCACCCGACTGCCTCTCCAACGCTGTAATTCAACGATCGTATCGGCAGAAATTAGCTCCCCAGGGTACAATACAGGAATACCTGGCGGATAAGGAATGACCCACTCTGCACTCGTATTTCCAACCGTTAGCTCTAAAGGAAGCTCTACGTGTTTGGTGATTTTTCTACTAAACTGAATCGGAGTAGGAGTTGCAATAGAATCGATTATTGATGGCATATGTGCCTTAGAATCATTGGCTTCTCCTAAGTGCTTAGCAATATCTAACAATGCACCATACAATACTCTTCCATCCTCCATCGTCGAACCGATCCCGAATGCCATAACCACATAACGATCGTCTGCCATCTCAGCAATACAACCTCTACGTTCAAGCTCATCCCGTAATGCTGCTCCACTTAGCTTGGCCGACCGATCATATAAGCATAATTTTAACGGATCATATTGGATGGAACGATCTTGATTTACACCATATCCAACAGCTCCAAAAGAGGTTTTCTCCAATGCCTGCACCGCCATTTGTACGGCTTCGAGTGCGTTTGAGAGAGCTTGCGTCCCTTCTACCTGAAGCTGTCTCCGCGCTAAGTCTATTGAGGCCATGATCGGAAAAGAAGGACTGGAGCTTTGCACCATCCGCAGCGCTTGCTTAATGGACGACTTATCTACGAGCTCACCCTGCATATGCAGCATAGCCCCCATGGTCATTGCAGAGAGCATCTTATGTGTGGAATGAACGACAACATCTGCTCCCGCTTGTATCGCCGAGTGGGGCAATGCAGGATGGAATCCGAAATGCGGTCCATGTGCTTCATCAACAAGTACAGCAATCTGATGCGCGTGTGCAAGCACTACAATTGCATTGAGATTACTGCTCATCCCGTAATAATTAGGGGTTGAGAGCACGATGCCTTTCGCATTTGGAAAATGTTTAATCGCCTCAGCTATAGCGTTCACCGAAGGGACCGTTGCTAAACCCGAATAGGGATCGATATATGGCTGGAGCATCACCGCCTGTACGCCTGCTAGCATCAATCCATGAATAATCGATTTATGTACATTACGCTGTACGATCAATAGATCACCAGACTCACAAGTTCCAAGAATCATCGCTAAATTTCCAACTGTACTCCCCCCGACGAGGAAGCTTGTCTCTTCTACACCATAGCACTGTGCGGCTAGCTGCTGCGCTTCTATTATTGGACCCTCGGGATGATGCAAATCGTCTGTATCTGCAAGCTCAGTTAAATCAATAGGCAAAATACATTCAAATTGTGCTTGAACGTTCTCCTCATTTGTAAATGCTCGTTGTTTATGTCCTGGCACATGAAAAGCGTGAACGTTTCGCCGGGCATGTGCTGCCAATGCATCATATAAAGGAGCGCGGTGCTGATCCATCTGCAATCTTCCTCTCAACCTACTTTTCCCCATTGTAACAAAATAAACGCCAGAACCTCATCCGGTTCTGACGCTTTATTTTCAAATAATAGTAATTAACTCGATGATCTAACTTGCAGCTGACGAAGCTGTTTCACAAAGAACGGATATTGTTCATCTTCTACCTTCGTTCGGACGATCGCTAATTCACAAGAAGTACAGATGAATGCTTGAATAATCGTAATGCCCTCCGCTTTCGGCTGCTCACAGACGATACAGGTGTTGCAGGTTTGCGTATCCACAGATACCACTGCCTTTCCCTATTAATTACTAGTTAGTATGTCCATATTCTATGAAATCATACTTATTCATAGTAAGAGTGTATGGGGGACCTATCCTAACAATCATAACTGAAATGACCGATATTATGAATAAAGAAGCATTGATTGGCCTGGAGGTTACGACTGTGAAAGATGAACTACCTACTAAGCAGGACCCTACATTCTATAACTATAAACTCATACGTAAAGTAGCGCTTCATCCAGAGCGCAAATATAGCTACATGGTAACTGCGCTACTCGTACCCCTAGTGCTGTTCTTAATCTATAGTTGGACAGGACTTCTGTATTCATTGCTAGCAACTGCTTTGATAATGCTTATACATATCATTGTTTTGAAGATTACACTTAGACGTGTTGATCAACTATCAGAGAAAAAATGGGCTTTGCGACTCGATTGGCCCTGGATCGGTCCACTACCGATTATGGATACACAGTTGGCTCTGTTTCGTAGACTGCACTTTCATTTATTTCTCGTCGGTTGCTGTGTCGCAGGTTTGCTCTATCCATGGACGCATTCCTCGTTAGTCGTTGCATTGCTATATTGGCATGTGTGGCTATTAACACCACGCATTCGTTTACTATTAAGCTTACGACGTGAACGCGGTGATGGCGTCATCCGCTTGGAATCTCGTGAAGTGTTATATTATCATCAATGAGTGGCACGGATTAGTGTTTTTGTGGGCGACTGGTTCTATTCAAAATAATAATGCAAAAATTAGGTTGCTGAAGAAGCTTTGCGGTGGTCATACAGGTAATGTTAAGTGTTGAACTTTTAAATTGTATATGACACAAAAAAGCACCCGTAAGGGTGCTTTCTCTTGTTTGGCCTGGCAACGTCCTACTCTCCCAGGACCCTGCGGTCCAAGTACCATTGGCGCTGGAGGGCTTAACGGTCGTGTTCGAGATGGGTACGCGTGGTACCCCTCCGCCATTATTACCAGACCAAAAATGATGTTCAAGGCTTGCGCCCTGAAAACTGGATACGAAACAAAGCGGTGAAATAAGATCATCTTGCGGAAGTGTTGAAATTAGGATAAGCCCTCGACCGATTAGTACTCGTCAGCTCCACACATTGCTGCGCTTCCACCCCGAGCCTATCAACCTCGTGTTCTCCAAGGGGTCTTACTAAATTGGGAAATCTCATCTTGAGGCGGGCTTCGCGCTTAGATGCTTTCAGCGCTTATCCCTTCCGCACTTGGCTACCCAGCGATGCTCCTGGCGGAACAACTGGTACACCAGCGGTGCGTCCATCCCGGTCCTCTCGTACTAAGGACAGCCCCTCTCAAATTTCCTACGCCCGCGACAGATAGGGACCGAACTGTCTCACGACGTTCTGAACCCAGCTCGCGTACCGCTTTAATGGGCGAACAGCCCAACCCTTGGGACCTACTTCAGCCCCAGGATGCGATGAGCCGACATCGAGGTGCCAAACCTCCCCGTCGATGTGGACTCTTGGGGGAGATAAGCCTGTTATCCCCAGGGTAGCTTTTATCCGTTGAGCGATGGCCCTTCCATTCGGTACCACCGGATCACTAAGCCCGACTTTCGTCCCTGCTCGACTTGTAGGTCTCGCAGTCAAGCTCCCTTATGCCTTTGCACTCTACGAATGATTTCCAACCATTCTGAGGGAACCTTAGGGCGCCTCCGTTACTCTTTAGGAGGCGACCGCCCCAGTCAAACTGTCCACCTGACACGGTCCTTCTACCGGCTTCACGGTAGTAAGTTAGAACTCCGATACGATCAGGGTGGTATCCCAACGGCGCCTCCACAGAAGCTTGTGCTCCTGCTTCATAGGCTCCCACCTATCCTGTACAGACCGTACCAAAGTTCAATATCAAGTTACAGTAAAGCTCCATGGGGTCTTTCCGTCACGTCGCGGGTAACCTGCATCTTCACAGGTACTAAAATTTCACCGGATCTCTCGTTGAGACAGCGCCCAAGATCGTTACGCCATTCGTGCGGGTCAGAATTTACCTGACAAGGAATTTCGCTACCTTAGGACCGTTATAGTTACGGCCGCCGTTTACTGGGGCTTCGGTTCATAGCTTCGGGTTACCCCTAACCACTCCCCTTAACCTTCCAGCACCGGGCAGGCGTCAGCCCGTATACTTCGCCTTACGGCTTCGCACAGACCTGTGTTTTTGCTAAACAGTCGCTTGGGCCTCTTCACTGCGGCCCCCTCGTGCTATTCACACTACCGGGGCACCCCTTCTCCCGAAGTTACGGGGTCATTTTGCCGAGTTCCTTAACGAGAGTTCTTCCGCGCGCCTTAGAATATTCATCTCGCCTACCTGTGTCGGTTTGCGGTACGGGCACCTTCTCCTGGCTAGAGGCTTTTCTTGGCAGCGTGGGTGCATGACCTTCGGTACTATGATTTTCCCTCCCCATCACAGCTTGAGGTATCAGTGTGCGGATTTGCCTACACACACCTCTCACTGCTTAGACAGACTATTCCATCAGTCTGCGTCATTGCCCTCCTGCGTCCCCCCATTGCTCATAACGGATTACGGTGGTACAGGAATTTCAACCTGTTGTCCTTCGACTACGCCTTTCGGCCTCGCCTTAGGTCCCGACTTACCCTGGGCGGACGAACCTTCCCCAGGAACCCTTAGGCTTTCGGCGGATCAGATTCTCACTGATCTTTTCGTTACTCATACCGGCATTCTCACTTGTATGCAGTCCACCGTTCCTTCCGGTACGACTTCAACCCGCATACAACGCTCCCCTACCCAAGTACCATAGGTACATGCCATAGCTTCGGTGGTGTGTTTAGCCCCGTTACATTTTCGGCGCAGAGTCACTCGACCAGTGAGCTATTACGCACTCTTTAAATGATGGCTGCTTCTAAGCCAACATCCTGGTTGTCTTCGCAACTCCACATCCTTTCCCACTTAACACACACTTAGGGACCTTAGCTGATGATCTGGGCTCTTTCCCTCTTGACAACGGATCTTAGCACTCGCTGTCTGACTCCCGAGTATACATACATGGCATTCGGAGTTTGACTGGACTTGGTAACCCTTGGCGGGCCCCGCACCCAATCAGTGCTCTACCTCCATGATGCTTTACCTCGAGGCTAGCCCTAAAGCTATTTCGGGGAGAACCAGCTATCTCCGAGTTCGATTGGAATTTCTCCCCTACCCCCACGTCATCCCAGAGCTTTTCAACGCTCACGAGTTCGGGCCTCCAGTAAGTATTACCTTACCTTCACCCTGCACAGGGGTAGATCACACGGTTTCGGGTCTACGACCACGTACTTATTCGCCCTATTCAGACTCGGTTTCCCTTCGGCTCCGCCTCATCAGCTTAACCTTGCACGTGAACGTAACTCGCCGGTTCATTCTACAAAAGGCACGCCATCACCCCTAGATCGGGCTCTGACTTCTTGTAAGCGCACGGTTTCAGGTTCTTTTTCACTCCGCTCCCGCGGTGCTTTTCACCTTTCCCTCACGGTACTGCTTCACTATCGGTCGCCAGGTAGTATTTAGCCTTGGCAGATGGTCCTGCCGGATTCCCACGAGGTTTCACGTGTCTCGCGGTACTCGGGATCCGTCTCGGAGAGAGCACACTTTCGGCTACAGGGTTGTTACCTTCTGTGACGGGCCTTTCCAGACCTCTTCGCCTAATCTGCTCTTTTATCACTCCATGTGAGACGTCCCACAACCCCTAAGAGCAAGCTCTTAGGTTTGGGCTTCTCCGCGTTCGCTCGCCGCTACTGACGGAATCACTATTGTTTTCTACTCCTCAGGGTACTTAGATGTTTCAGTTCCCCTGGTCTGCCTCTGCTGTAGCTATGTATTCACTACAGAGTAACTATCCATTACGATAGCTGGGTTTCCCCATTCGGAAATCTCCGGATCAAAGCTCACTTACAGCTCCCCGAAGCATATCGCTGTTCGTCGCGTCCTTCATCGGCTCCTGGCGCCTAGGCATCCACCGTGCGCTCTTATTAGCTTAACCACGTGCGATCCGCTAACGTTAGCCGCAAGGCTAATGTTCGGTCGTCACGATTCAACACATCTCAGCTATAAGATGATTTCTTAATTCGCGCTTTGTTTCGTTATCCAGTTTTCAAGGTGCAAAAACTTCATGGTGGAGACTAGCGGGATCGAACCGCTGACCCCCTGCGTGCAAGGCAGGTGCTCTCCCAGCTGAGCTAAGTCCCCAAACTATTTCCCCAAAAAGTGACGTTATCCTCCGAAGGTTATTCCGAATACTTTTCGGGGACCCCGTTACTGTGGGTTTGTGGTTGGCCTTAGTGGACTCGAACCACCGACCTCACCCTTATCAGGGGTGCGCTCTAACCAGCTGAGCTAAAGGCCATCGCTAGTTCCGGCGATTAAAAAAGCCCCAATATCGGGCCTGCCTGGCGGCGTCCTACTCTCCCAGGACCCTGCGGTCCAAGTACCATTGGCGCTGGAGGGCTTAACGGTCGTGTTCGAGATGGGTACGCGTGGTACCCCTCCGCCATTACCACCAGACAGGTGCGTATGTCGCCAAACATACACGGGTATTACTTATTGAAAGAGACTTGCTCTCTCAAAACTGAACTCGAGCTTCATACGATAATCTGTTATAGCCCTCAAGGGGCTCCTTAGAAAGGAGGTGATCCAGCCGCACCTTCCGATACGGCTACCTTGTTACGACTTCACCCCAATCATCTACCCCACCTTCGGCGGCTGGCTCCCTTGCGGGTTACCCCACCGACTTCGGGTGTTGTAAACTCTCGTGGTGTGACGGGCGGTGTGTACAAGACCCGGGAACGTATTCACCGCGGCATGCTGATCCGCGATTACTAGCAATTCCGACTTCATGCAGGCGAGTTGCAGCCTGCAATCCGAACTGAGACCGGCTTTGATAGGATTGGCTCCACCTCGCGGCTTCGCGACCCGTTGTACCGGCCATTGTAGTACGTGTGTAGCCCAGGTCATAAGGGGCATGATGATTTGACGTCATCCCCGCCTTCCTCCGGTTTGTCACCGGCAGTCAACCTAGAGTGCCCAGCTTAACCTGCTGGCAACTAAGTTCAAGGGTTGCGCTCGTTGCGGGACTTAACCCAACATCTCACGACACGAGCTGACGACAACCATGCACCACCTGTCTCCTCTGTCCCGAAGGAAAGCCCTATCTCTAGGGATGTCAGAGGGATGTCAAGACCTGGTAAGGTTCTTCGCGTTGCTTCGAATTAAACCACATACTCCACTGCTTGTGCGGGTCCCCGTCAATTCCTTTGAGTTTCAGTCTTGCGACCGTACTCCCCAGGCGGAGTGCTTAATGTGTTAACTTCGGCACCGAGGGCATGATACCCCCAACACCTAGCACTCATCGTTTACGGCGTGGACTACCAGGGTATCTAATCCTGTTTGCTCCCCACGCTTTCGCGCCTCAGCGTCAGTTACAGTCCAGAAAGTCGCCTTCGCCACTGGTGTTCCTCCACATCTCTACGCATTTCACCGCTACACGTGGAATTCCACTTTCCTCTTCTGTACTCAAGCTCCCCAGTTTCCAGTGCATCACGGGGTTGAGCCCCGCACTTAGACACCAGACTTAAAGAGCCGCCTGCGCGCGCTTTACGCCCAATAATTCCGGACAACGCTTGCCCCCTACGTATTACCGCGGCTGCTGGCACGTAGTTAGCCGGGGCTTTCTTCTCAGGTACCGTCATCGAACTAGCAGTTAACTAGCTCTTATTCTTCCCTGGCAACAGAGCTTTACGACCCGAAAGCCTTCCTCACTCACGCGGCGTTGCTCCATCAGGCTTTCGCCCATTGTGGAAGATTCCCTACTGCTGCCTCCCGTAGGAGTCTGGGCCGTGTCTCAGTCCCAGTGTGGCCGTTCACCCTCTCAGGTCGGCTACGCATCGTCGCCTTGGTGAGCCGTTACCCCACCAACTAGCTAATGCGCCACAGGCCCATCCTTAAACCACAGATTGCTCCGTGTTTCCCAAGTCCGTCATGCGACAAACTTGCGTATCCGGTTTTAGCATCCGTTTCCGAATGTTATCCCGGTCTTAAGGGCAGGTTGCCTACGTGTTACTCACCCGTCCGCCGCTAACTTAACTAAGGAGCAAGCTCCTCAGTTAAATCCGCTCGACTTGCATGTATTAGGCACGCCGCCAGCGTTCGTCCTGAGCCAGGATCAAACTCTCCATGATAGAAGCCGAAGCTTCATATTGTGAGAGCCAAATGGCTCAATCTGTATTGCTGGTTTGCTTACTGCGACCGTAGTCACTGTAAGACTTTTTTATTACCGTAATTCGCTCGAATTCAGTTTTCAAAGAACAATTTGTTTCTTTTGTTTTGTGTCGTCCGCGCTAACGGCGACTTTATTAATATATCACGTTCGCGCCCAACAATGCAAGTGTTTTTTTAAAAAGATATTATAAACAATAAAATCCTCTACATGTTGCCTCTATACGCCTTCTTTGTGAAAGCCAAGCTTATACATTAAATCGATCGCAGCGAGGTTGTCCGGTTCCACTTTGCTTTCAATTCGATTGACATTCGTTTTCTATTCTCCTAACAAAAACAGAAGATCGTGGTTTCCCACAATCTTCTGTTACCCATTACTATTATCTTAATTAGATGTAAACACTTCAACAATAAACATATTGCGTTGCTGTGCCAAATTAATAATATCTCCATTGAGTGATACCATTGGCCGTGTTGGATTGCTTCGATCGGTAAACACGATTTCTCCGATGCGACCATCATTTAACCGAACGAATACACCATTATGGAATTGCGTTAACCGCTCGATGAAAGTTTGAACATAGATCGGATCAAGCTTTCCGAATGAACCGGAATATAGCTCCTCCAGTACCAAGTACGGAGACTCTGCTTTTCGATAAAGTCGATTCGAGGTCATCGCATGATACATGTCGGCAATGGCTACAATTTTAGCGTAAGGGTGAATTTTGTCACCTTTGACCTTCATCGGATATCCACTACCGTCAATCCGCTCATGGTGCTGCAATGCTGTTAACCATACCCCTTGGTTAAGTGCTGTTACATTTTCCAGTATTTTAAACCCATAGATCGTATGCTGTCGCATCTCAAGAACTTCTTCACTCGATAGTCGCGATGGCTTATTGAAGATTGCCGCATCGACCTTAATGTTCCCGATATCATGTAACAGCCCAGCTAATGCAATCGGTAAGAGGTCTTTATCCGGAAATCGACTCCACTTACCCAAATGATAGGATGTCATCGCACATAGTACGCTGTTGCGCACAATGATATTGTTGTCTCCTTCAAAGGGCGGAACGAGAAACGTCAGTACATTGTAATCCTGAATATGCTCAATCAGTGAAATCAAGCCATTGCGCAAATCGAGCACCGGCAGCTTTTGCCCAGAGTTAATCATAGACATCGTACGTTTCAAAAGTTTCTCCATCGCTAGAAATTCAATTTGCAATGGAGTTTGCTTTACTTCATTTAAAGACAAAGCATCGTCCGCTTCTTTATTTTCTTCTGCTTCCTCTAACCCCGCACGTTGAATATCGACGTTCGGAATGAGAAAAGCATTCAAAATATCGATGTCCCTATCAGAAATCGAGCGGCCTTGCTCCATTAGCACGCTGCCAAGGGCTGTCTGTACATCGCTACCTAAACGATCTCCAACTTGTACTTGTGTTGTTGAAATAATCGGCATCCTAAATCTCCCCTTGGAAGCGTCAATGGTTTCTATTCGTTAGAATTCGTTTCGTCATTCGAGCTATCATTCGAGCTATCGTTCGTTGTTGCCTCAACTGAAGGAGTATCACCTTCGAGATCCTCTGAATCCTCTGAATCTTGATCCTCGCTCTTCGGTGCTTTTGCAACTGTCGCTACTGAATCTTCATCACGAATGTTGATCAATTTAACGCCTTGTGTAATCCGGCCCATCGTATTAATGCCTGACATGCTCATCCGGATTAACGTTCCAGAAGTTGTCATGATCATTAAGTCTTCATCATTATTAACAACCTTCAGGCCGACGATCAATCCGTTCTTTTCTGTTACATTGAGCGTCTTAAGACCTTTACCACCACGAGTTTGCGTCCGGTAATCTCCCATCGGAGTCCGTTTGCCGTAACCATTAGCAGTTACGATGAGAACCTCTTGGTCTGAATCAACGACATCCATATCGATTACTTTGTCGCCATCAGACAGATCGATTCCCTTCACTCCTGTTGCAGAGCGGCCCATTCCACGCACATCGGATTCCGAGAAGCGAATCGACATCCCGTTGCTTGTTCCCATAATGATCTCGCGCTCTCCATCAGTAAGCTTAACGCCGATCAAATCGTCATCTTCACGAAGATTAATCGCAATTAAACCAACCTTACGAATGTTTGAGTAGTCATCTAGGCTTGTCTTCTTTACGATTCCGTTACGTGTCGCAAAGAACAAATATTGATTCGGTTCGAACGATTCAACCGGAATAACCGCATTGATCGTCTCTCCTTGATCAATCTGAATCAAGTTAATAATCGGTGTTCCACGTGCTGTCCGGCTTAGATCCGGAATCTCATACGCTTTAAGACGGAATACCCGACCTTTGTTCGTAAAGAACAGCAAGTAATGATGCGTATTGGAAATAAAGAGATTTTCGACGAAATCGTCATCTTTCGTCCCCATTCCCATAATACCGCGGCCACCACGCTTCTGGTTACGGTATGTGGAAACTGGAAGACGCTTGATGTATCCCGTATGAGACATCGTAATAACAACATCATCACGTGGAATCAAGTCTTCATCGAGAATTTCATCATCGCTAATCGTAATTTCCGTACGACGATCATCACCAAACCTGATCTTTATTTCCTCAAGCTCTGAATCGATGATCTCAAGTACAAGCTGTTCATTAGCAAGAATCGCCTTGTATTCTGCAATTTTCACCATGATTTCATTGTACTCTTGCTCGATCTTCTCACGTTCAAGTCCTGTGAGGCGTTGTAAACGCATATCGAGAATTGCCTGTGATTGATCATGCGACAATCCGAAACGCGTGATGAGTCCTTCGCGTGCTTCATCCGTTGTACGAGAACCGCGAATCAGTGCGATGACCTCGTCAAGATGATCCAGTGCAATTCTTAGTCCTTCAAGAATATGCGCCCGTGCTTCCGCTTTCTTCAGATCAAACTCTGTCCGGCGACGAATAACTTCAATTTGGTGCTGAATATAGTGATAAAGCATATCATGCAAATTGAGCGTCTTCGGTTCGTTGTTGACGAGAGCAAGCATATTGATCCCGAACGTCGATTGCATCTGCGTTTGCTTGTATAGGTTGTTCAATACGACCGTTGGTGTAACGTCACGACGTAATTCAATAACGACGCGCATCCCATTACGATCGGATTCATCACGAAGATCAGTAATTCCATCAATCTTCTTCTCGCGAACGAGCTCAGCAATTTTTTCTACAAGTCTCGCTTTAATGACCTGGTAAGGTAATTCATGAACGATAATCCGTGCTTTACCATTCACTTCTTCAATTTCGGCTTTTGCTCTCATCGTTACTGAGCCGCGGCCTGTTGAATAGGCTTGGCGGATACCTACTTTACCAAGAATATATCCAGCCGTTGGGAAGTCAGGTCCTGTAATATATTCCATCAGATCATACGAATTCAGTTCAGGGTTACGAATTAACGCTTGTGTCCCCTCAATGACTTCACGCAAATTGTGGGGTGGAATGTTCGTCGCCATCCCGACCGCGATCCCTGTATTTCCGTTAACGAGCAAGTTTGGAAAACGTGCAGGAAGTACGACTGGCTCCTGCTCCTCGCCGTCATAGTTCGGTTTAAAGTCAATTGTGTCTTTATTAATATCTCGCAACATTTCCATTGCGATCTTAGAAAGTCTAGCTTCTGTATATCGCATCGCAGCGGCCGAATCACCATCAATTGAACCGAAGTTCCCATGACCATCTACTTGAGGGTAACGTAGTGAGAAGTCTTGTGCCATCCGCACCATTGCTTCATAAATCGAAGAGTCTCCGTGCGGGTGATATTTACCAATAACTTCACCGACGATTCTAGCTGATTTCTTATAGGGCTTATCTGGCGCCATACCTAATTCAGACATCGCATACAAAATACGACGGTGAACCGGCTTGAGACCATCTCGTACGTCAGGTAATGCCCGACTAACGATAATGCTCATTGCGTAATCCATGAACGATTCCCGCATTTCGACGCCTATATCCCGATCGATAACGTGGGAGCGTTGTTCTTCCGACATGAAGATTAATCCTCCTTATACATCTGTGTAGCGAGTATTCGTCATTTCGAATATTATACCATATTGCTGAAGGGAAAGGTTGGATGCATCAACATGACAATCCAGCGCGTCCACAGTAAATGGGCGAAGACTAAAGTGTTACTAGCTGATCCAATAATTAAGCCTTATATTCCAGATACTCGCAGCTTTAATCGCGCAACAGTTGAACAGATGCTGCAACAATATCAGATGATCTATGTGAAGCCTGTTCGAGGCACATTCGGTAAAGGCGTCATTCGAGTGGAAAATAGAGCTGATGCTGCGTCACCTTATTTTTTTCAATCGGAGGAGAAGCAGTATCGCTTTAAGTCGTTTGACGAGATGTACCGTAAGCTTCTTAAAGTGAAAAGACGCCGCCCCTATCTCTCCCAACAAGGAATTGTACTGCTCAAATACAATAATCGACGCTTCGATCTACGTGTCATGGTTCAGAAAAACCCCCGCAATCAATGGGAAACGACCGGAATAATCGGCCGTCTAGCACATACTCGAAGAATCGTAACGAACTATCACAACGGAGGTACGCCTCTTCCTGTTGAAAAGCTCCTTCAACGGAATATGTCCACCGATCAATACCGTGCCGTGTTAGCACAATTGCACGACCAAGGTGTCCTTATCGCTAAAGCGTTAGAAAAGCAGTATCCGCGGATTAAAGAAATCGGTGTTGATATTGCTCTTGATCAAAATTTAAAACCATGGGTCTTAGAGGTTAATACGTTACCCGATGTTTTTTTATTTCGTAAGCTACATGATCGTAAAATCTTTCGACGTATGTATGCCTACGCTGTCGCTTATGGACGATATCATTTACGTAAGCCTAAGATGAAAAACTAATTGCAAGGGGTATCTTCACCAGGAAGATACCCCTATTCATTCGTTCAACCAAATCATTGACTAGACATCTAAATTTTTAACATATTTTGCATACTGTTGAATGAATTCACGACGCGGTTCAACTTGATCTCCCATCAAGGTGTCAAACATCATATCCGCTTTAATCGCATCTTCAATTCGCACTTGGAGCATCGTACGATGATCTGGATCCATTGTCGTGTCCCATAGCTGAGTGGCATTCATTTCGCCCAATCCTTTATAGCGTTGGATATTAAGCTTCGTTCCTTCGCCAAACTCTGCAATAATCGCATCACGTTGCTTTTCATTCATCGCATAACGAGCCACTTTATTACGTTCAATCTTGAATAGTGGCGGTTGTGCAATGTAGACGTAGCCTTCTTCGATTAGCTTGCGCATATATCGATAGAAGAAGGTAAGCAACAATGTACGAATATGCGCTCCATCGACGTCGGCATCCGTCATGATGACGATTTTGTGGTAGCGAGCCTTCGTAATATCGAAATCATCGCTTATACCTGTACCCAAAGCTGTTATCATCGCTCTAATCTCAAGATTAGATAAAATTCTGTCCAAGCGCGCCTTCTCCACGTTCAAGATCTTCCCTCTTAGTGGCAAGATCGCTTGGAAGTGACGATCACGGCCTTGCTTCGCAGAACCACCCGCCGAGTCACCCTCAACGATGTACAGTTCAGAGATCGATGCGTCCTTAGAGGAGCAATCTGCAAGCTTACCAGGCAATGAGCTTACTTCTAGTGCGCTCTTCCGACGAGTAAGCTCCCGCGCTTTGCGTGCAGCTTCACGTGCTCTTGCTGCTTGAAGCGACTTCTCCATTACTTTGCGAGCGACAGCTGGATTTTCTTCAAAAAACTGCTGTAACTTTTCACTGAAGAGCGATTCCACAATCCCTCTAACTTCACTGTTACCCAGCTTCGTCTTCGTTTGCCCTTCGAATTGCGGCTCAGGAATTTTTACTGAAATAATCGCTGTTAAGCCTTCACGCGCATCATCACCGGTAAGGTTCGATTCACTTTCCTTGATGAAATTCATCTTACGTGCGTAATCATTAATAATTCGCGTCAATGCACTCTTAAAGCCGGATTCATGCGTACCGCCTTCATGTGTATTGATATTGTTCGCAAATGAATATAAATTTTCCGAGTAGCTGTCGTTGTATTGCATCGCGATTTCACATTGAATGTTATCCTTCGAGCCTTCAACATAAATCGGTTGCTCATGTAACGCTTCACGATTGCGATTCAAATATTTAACGAATTCAATGATTCCGCCTGCATATTTGAATGAATCTTTCATCTCTGTACGTTCATCTGAAAGATTGATCTCAATTCCTTTATTCAAGAAAGCAAGCTCACGAATCCGACCGACTAAGATGTCATAATCAAATTCCGTAGTTTCTGTGAAAATTTGCGTATCTGGCCTAAAAGAAACCTGCGTCCCCGTTTCAGTAGTGTCTCCCACAATTTTAATGTCATATTGTGGCACACCGCGACGATATTCTTGCTGATAAATATGACCATCACGCTTAACTGTTACAACGACTAGTTCCGACAATGCATTCACAACAGACACACCTACACCATGAAGACCGCCTGAAACTTTATATCCTTCGCCACCAAATTTACCACCCGCATGAAGCACTGTCATAACGACTTCTAGCGTTGATTTTTTTAGCTTCGCATTTTCCCCAACTGGAATACCACGTCCATTATCAATAACGGTAATACGATTATCTTCGTGTATGATGACATCAATCCGATCACAATGACCTGCCAATGCTTCATCGATACTGTTATCTACAACTTCCCATACAAGATGGTGTAAGCCCTTACCACTAGTCGACCCGATGTACATCCCTGGACGCTTACGGACCGCTTCCAAGCCTTCTAATACTTGAATCTGACTTTCATCATAAGAGTCATGCTGTAAATTCTCGGACAAACCTTCCACCGCCTTCTTTACATTGCCAAGCCTATTATTAGTTATCGATGTAATGAGCACGTTTCTTCAAGGTTGTTGTCGATATAGGTGAATAGTAAACTTTCTTCTCCGTGATCACAATCGACTTCGGATCCTCTTCACCGATCGTTTCGACCTCTCGATTACTTTGTGCATGCTGTACGAATTGCTTGGATAACTTGGAGGATTGCTCAATCGAAATATCGAAAATGGCAATGAGCTGCGAGGATCTAATTAACTTCTCCCCGCCTAAATGAATATACATTCAATCCCTCCTAAGCAATCAACGCAGCAGTTGTCCATCCCTTACATGGAAGATCGCTGCATCTTTCAATCGACTCATATTGACACTTTCCAATCCCGTCGTCGTTATAAACGTCTGTACACGACTTTGAAAAGTTTCAATGAGCTGCGTTTGACGTGTCTGGTCTAGCTCAGATAGTACATCATCAAGCAATAACAACGGATATTCTCCGATCTCCTCATTCATTAGCTCAAGCTCTGCTAACTTCAATGATAATGCGGCAGTTCGCTGTTGTCCCTGAGATCCGAACGATTGTACATCTTTGCCGTTAATCTCAAAACTTAAATCATCACGATGAGGCCCCGCTAACGTTTGGCCTCTTCTAAATTCCTGCTCTTTGGCTTGTGTTAACTTTAACATAAATTGTTGGAATAAAGAAGGCTCATCTTCGCTCTCTATATCATTGCTCGTTCCGAATGATGGCTTATAAGAAACTGTAAGATGTTCGGATCCAGCTGTAATACCTGCATGTATTTTTTCTGCCCATTTCTGTAATTGAACGAGGAACCTTTGTCTTCTCTTCATCATCTTCACACCGTATGTGGCAAGTTGTTCATTCCACACCTCAAGCATTTCCATTGAAGCTCGATGAATATCAGTTGATTTCAAATAATTGTTACGTTGCTGCACAATTTTTTGATATTGCTGCATGTCATACAAATAACCGGGATGTACCTGACCGATCTCCATGTCCATGAATCGGCGGCGCACTCCCGGTGCTCCCTTAACGATATCCAAATCTTCAGGTGCGAATAATACGACATTCAATGTACCGACGAAGCTGCTAAGCTTGCGCTGTTCCAAGCCATTTATCTTCGCCTTTTTCCCTTGTGCAGACAGCATAAGTTCCAAATTAACCGAACCCAGCTTACGTTCCATATCTGCATGAATGGACGCAGTAGTCGCATTCCATCCAATGAGTTCTTTATCCTTCGAGGTGCGATGTGACTTCGTTAACGCTAAGACGTGGATCGCTTCGATGAGATTCGTCTTTCCCTGTGCATTCGGACCAATAAAAATATTGACTCCTGCTTCAGTCGCAAGCTTGAGCGAATCATAGTTCCGATAACCGCGAAGCTCTAGACTCTTTAACTGCATAAGAGATTCCCTTTCTTGACTATCGGGTACTCACTGCGAATGCGCCGAAGCCCTGTACTTCAACTTGATCTCCGACATACAGCTTTCTACCTCTTCGATTATCTGGTTCACCATTAATCTTTACAACATTTTCCTGTAGGAAAAACTTCACTTCGCCACCCGTTGAAATGCATTCTGCAAGCTTCAAAAACTGGCCAAGTGCAATATATTCCGTTGAGATGCCAATTTGCTTCATTACGGTTCGCCTCAATTCGTCGTTCTGTACGGAAGAATGAGATGCAGACTATGGTTATGATCCTGAGGTTTAATAATAATCGGACTCATCGCTCCGACAAATCCAATAAATATTTCCTCGCTATCAATGACCTTAAGCACATCTAACATATATTTGGAGTTAAACGCAATTTTCAGCGGTTCACCCTTCATCTCGGTTGCTACGATCTGCTCAGTTACTTTACCTAACTCCGATGAGCTGGAAGAAATCTCGATCAATCCATCTTCAGTTGTCATTAGTCGTACAATGTTTGTCTTCTCTTCACGAGAGAGCAGGTAAGCACGGTCAATCGCTTCATTCAACAACTTTGTGTTAAGAACAAGTTCTGTTTTGAACGATTGCGGAATAATCTTAGAAGTATCCGGGTATGTCCCATCTAGCATTCGTGAATAGAACAATACATTGCCTAATTTAAACAACACTTGATTGTCAGCTACAACAATATCAACCATCACATCTTGATCTGGAATGATTTTCGAAAGTTCATTCATTGTCTTACCAGAAATTACAATATTAGAGAAATTTACATCCTTAGTTTCAATTTGAGCAGTACGACTAGCTAAACGATGGCGATCTGTAGCAACAAATTTATACTGACCTTCCTGTAAGTTCCACAATACTCCTGTTAGAATCGGAGTCGATTCATTCGTCGTAACGGAGAATACAGTTTGCTTAATCATATCGCGTAGCAATGTACCTGAAATCGATATAATTTGATCTTCAATTACGGATGGCAAAATGGGGAATTCTTCAGGATCCAATCCAACTAACTGAATTTCTGTAGAACCTGACTTAATAATGGTCTGATATTGCTCTTTCACCTCAATATGTACTTCTTCATGAGGCAGCTTCTTAATGATCTCAATAAAAAACTTAGCAGGCAAAACAACGCTTCCGGTTTTCTCAACGGATACGATGATTTTGTCTGCAACTTCTAACGGTATGAAGCTTTGAATCGAAATTTCAGTATCACTTGCTGTTAGTGTGACACCTGAAAAGTCGGTATCTAGTTTAATTCCACTTAATATTGGAATTGTCGTTCGTGAAGCGACAGCTTTCGATACGTGTTGAATAGCATCATTTAACTCTCCACGGAGTATCGTAAGTTTCATGGTTTCACCTCGTTAATTTGCTTATATTGTATCATGTTTAATTATTAAAGTCGTAGTAGGGGCAGTGAATATGTGGATAACCGTGAAAAAAGTCGAAAATAACGCCTATCCACATGTGTATGAATTGTGCATAGGCGCGACCTACTTTATGAATTAAAATTTTTGATTTTCTCGATTAAGCTGTTAACAATTTTATAAAGTTCTTGATCGACTTTTAGCAGTTGTGTTATTTTCTCGTGGGCATGAATGACAGTTGTATGATCGCGACCACCGAATGCATCACCGATCTTCGGTAGTGAGAAATCTGTAAGTTCACGTGAGAGATACATCGCAATTTGTCTAGGGAAAGCGACAGCCTTCGTTCGTTTCCTCGCTTTGAAATCCTCCAGCTTCAATCCATAGAATTCACCAACACGCTGTTGAATATCCTGCATGGTGATCATGCGATTGCGACCAGTTGGCAAAATATCCTTTAAGGCTTCGGCTGCAAGATGTGAAGTAATATCTTGATTCGTTAAGGAAGAATAGGCGACGATTCGAATTAATGCGCCTTCTAATTCACGAATGTTCGTATCAATCATATTAGCAACATAGATCATGGCTTCGTTCGGGATATCAAGATTTTCCGATTTGGCTTTCTTTCGTAAAATCGCGATTCTTGTTTCCAAGTCTGGGGGTTGAATATCGGTAATAAGGCCCCATTCGAACCGTGATCTGAGCCGCTCTTCTAAAGTAGGAATCTCTTTAGGCGGGCGGTCACTAGAGATGATGATTTGTTTATGTTCTTCGTGTAGTGCATTAAAAGTATGGAAAAATTCTTCCTGTGTTCCCTCTTTACCAGCTAAAAACTGAATGTCATCAATGAGCAGTACATCAATATTACGATATTTATTACGGAAGCTTTCCCCGCGATTATCACGGATCGCATTAATAAATTCATTCGTAAATTTCTCTGATGATAAATAGAGCACCTTCATATGAGGGTTATGCTCAATAATGTAATGCCCAATAGCGTGCATGAGGTGGGTTTTACCCAAACCGACGCCACCATAGAGAAAGAATGGATTGTATGCTTTGGCCGGAGCCTCTGCTACCGCAAGTGATGCTGCATGCGCAAACCGGTTTCCCGAACCAATGACAAAAGTGTCGAATGTATATTTCGGGTTCAGCATATGATTAATTTGTTCTTCTGTAGGCAATTGGCGTACTTCAGGCACTTGAGGCATAGTAGCAGGCGGTTCAATCGTCCGTGCTTCTTCAATGGTGAACTTAACTTCTACTGGCCTACCAATATATTCAGAAAGAGTAGATGACACTTGATGAGTATAGCGATTTTGAAGCCATTCAGCGGCAAAGATTGTGGGTGCAGTGACAATGACCACGTCATCACCTATGAATGAAGCTCTTGTCGCTTTAAACCAAGTATCGAAACTAGGTTTGCTGAGTTTGGTTTGGATGACCGACAACACTTGCTGCCAGATCTCGTTGTTGCGGTTGTCCACTAAATATTTCACTCCTTTAACCTCTTAAACGGACTGGAATAAGATTAAAAAGTCGAAACAATGAAGCATCGACCAGTTATCCACAGTATTAACTGAATTAATCGTCAGATTATCCGGAAAAGAGAGGTTTGTTCACAAAGTTATACACAACCTGTTGATAAATCGAGGTCTAAAGGAAGAAATCCACAGTTAAACTATTGATTAATCATAGCAGAGAACCCATGCGAATTCAACGAAAACAGCTTGGTTATCCACAATTTCAATAACTTGTGGATTGGAATTGTGCACAACACAAGATATTGTGAATAATCTGTTCGAATCTTCGACAAACTGCTTCGTAATTCGTTATTTTATTAAATATTATGCACATGTGAATAAATAAATATGAAAGGAATGTTAAACCAATTGTTTTTTGTTGACTTATTTGCGGTTGCATGGTTAAATATAAAGACGTGAGTTTGCAAGTAAGGGGGTTGAAATCATGGGTCCAACGTTTAAACCGAATGTAAGTAAGCGTAAGAAGGTTCACGGTTTCCGTAGCCGCATGAGCACTAAGAACGGTCGTAAAGTTCTAAAAGCTCGTCGCCTTAAAGGTCGCAAAGTTTTAACAGCATAGAATTAAAGGCCACTTCGTGTGGCTTTTTTTTATCTTTTATACCGAATGGATGGTGCGGGAGCAATGGAAAGAAAGCTGCGCCTTCGGAGAAGAGAAGATTTCAACGTAATTTACCGCTATGGTCGTTCATTTGCCAATTCTCAGTTTGTTGTTTATTGGCGGAATAGAGCACTTAGTGGTTCTTTTCGTATGGGCGTGTCAGCAAGCAGCAAGCTTGGTGGAGCTGTCGTAAGAAATCGCTTGAGACGAATGGTGAAGGAAATTGTTCGTTTAAATGCGGGAAAGATGCAAATAAATATCGATTTTATTTTAATAGTAAGAAAGCCAGCATTGTCTCTTCCATATAAAGAGATGGAGAGTAGCATTATGCACGTACTTCGAAAGGCTGGTTTATTGAAGGGGTTAACTCCGATGCAATCAACGCCTGCGCGTCAAACGAAGACGGCAAATTTTAAGGGTAAAGGTAGCGGAAAGCCTAAACCAGATTCGAGCAAATGAGAGAATGTCGATCCTGAGCTTGGCTTGTCAGAAAGAATATCATTCACGATCTATTCCTGAATGACTTCGCAATGCGCCTTCCGTGTCCAAGGACGCCGAGGGCTTTTTTGCTTGCGATACGAATTGTTTGTTAAGTTCGACATGCATGCGCTTTCCATTGCCTTTCTGATTATGGTATAGTGGACATGTATAAGTCTGTATTTTCATGACTTAATTAGGCTAAATCATTCGGCAAGCTCGGTGAGTAGAGAGGAGTTTTATCGTTTGTTGCGAAATCGCAAATGGTGGACAGTGTTTGGTGCATTATCACTGTTAATTGTGTTGTCAGGGTGTACATCTAATATTCCAGCAATTACAACGGAACAGATGCTGGAAAAGGGATGGTGGACGCGAAATGTCGTTTACTATTTCTCGAAAATGCTGGACACGTTCTCAGATTGGTTCGGCGGTTCATATGGTTTAGCGATCTTATTGCTAACGATTATTGTTCGGACGATTATTCTTCCATTAATGATCAAGCAATATAAGAATACTAAAGCAATGCAAAAGCTCCAACCTGAAATGAAGAAGATTCGTGAGAAGTACAAGGATGATACGCGCACTCAGCAAGAGGAAATGATGAAGCTGTATCAGACACACCAGGTTAATCCGTTGGCTGGCTGCTTCCCATTAATCGTTCAAATGCCGATCTTCATCGCATTGTATACTTCCATTAATACGAATGCGTACATTAAAGGTCTTAAGGATGAGGCTGGTAATTGGCTTATTCATGAAAGCACCTTTCTATGGTTAAGTCTTGGAGAAGTAGACAAAACATATATCCTGCCGATTATCGCAGCGATTACAACCTTCATCCAATCGAAGATGATGGCAAGCACACAGCCTATGCAAGGACCGATGAAAGGTCTTATGTTCATCTTCCCTGTATTGATCTTCGTAATGGCGATTAGTTTCCCAGCTGCTCTTCCGCTTTACTGGATCTACTCGAACATTTACACGATCATTCAAAACTATTTCTTGTACAAGCCTTCTCGCAAAGATGCAGCAACAGCGGCTATTAACTTGCAGAAACCAGATAATAATTCTCCGAAACCGAAAAGAAAGAAAGGTAAGGGGGCCCATGCCAAATGACAAAATTGCTGGCATCAGGTAAAACGATAGAAGATGCAGTTCAGAGCGGTCTTGCAAAGTTGAATGTAAAAGCAGACCGGGTGAAAGTCACAGTATTGGAGCAACCTAATAAAGGGTTGTTCGGACTCCTTGGAGCGAGAGATGCGAAAGTAGAGTTAGAATTACTGCCTGATGGTGTCGACCAAGCAATTCAATTTTTGCTGGATGTTACTGGGGCAATGGAACTGACTGTAGAAGTTGAGCGGATCGAAACTAGTGATCATATACAGATCAACATTGCTGGATCTGATATGGGGATATTAATAGGACGCCGCGGACAAACTTTAGATTCTCTGCAATACCTTGTGAACATTGTGGCTAATCGTCACTCTGACCGCCATCTTCGTATCGTGCTTGATGCAGAGCAATTTCGTGAACGTCGACGCCAGACGTTAGAGGCGTTGGCTGAGCGGATGGCATCGCGGGTCATTCGGACGCGGAAAGAAATGATGTTAGAACCGATGACTTCACAGGAACGAAAGATTATACATGCGTCTTTGCAAACAAATTCAAAAGTTAAGACGTATAGTCATGGTGAAGAACCGAATCGTCGTCTCGTAATTGCATTAAAAGATTAAAGGTTGATCGCGCAATGGCTTCCGCAACGGTGGGGGTCATTGCGTTTTTCCGCATATTAGCAAGTATTAGAATGAGGGATTATGATGACTGAAGACACGATTGCAGCAATCGCAACTGCGCTAGGAGAAGGTAGTATCGCTGTCGTTCGTGTAAGTGGACCAGAAGCGATTCCGGTCGTTGCGAAACTATTTAAGTCAAAAGAGAATATTGAAAATGTTGTCACGCATACCGTTCATTATGGGTGGATTGTTGATGATCGAACGGGTAACACCTTGGATGAAGTGCTTGTAACGGTTATGCGAGGGCCACGCTCTTTCACAGCTGAAGATGTGGTTGAGATTAGCACGCATGGTGGAATAGTTGCGGTTAAATCTGTGCTTGAGCTGATTTTGCGAAGTGGTGCGCGATTAGCTGAACCTGGCGAATTTACGAAACGAGCTTTTCTTAATGGCCGAATCGATCTTGCACAAGCAGAGGCTGTAATTGATCTTATTAGATCGAAGTCTGATCGTGCTTTTCATGTAGCGAGAAGACAGGCACAAGGTGGATTGTCAAATCAGATTATTCCGATGCGCCAACAACTCATTGAGCTTTTGGCGCACGTTGAAGTTAATATTGATTACCCAGAGCATGATGTAGAAGAAGTTACCGCGAGCATTATCCGTACACATTGTGGTACGATTTTATCGCAGGTGGAACAATTGCTGGTGCGAGCGAATGAGGGTAAAATTTTGCGTGAAGGAATTGTTACGGTTATTGTAGGTCGTCCTAATGCAGGAAAGTCGTCCTTGCTAAATGCGCTCGCAAGAGACAATAAAGCGATTGTAACAGATATTCCGGGTACTACTCGAGATATCGTGGAAGAGAGCGTATCCTTATCTGGTATTCCTTTGCGATTGTTAGATACAGCCGGCATACGTGAAACGAGCGATATTGTCGAACGGATCGGTGTGGAACGTTCTCACGAAGCTTTAAACGATGCAGATTTGACATTGCTCGTCTTAAATCATCATGAAGCGTTGCATGAGGATGAGAGGAAGCTACTTCATCAACTGAAGGACCGTACGGTCATTATCGTTGTCAATAAGATCGATTTGCCGGGGATGCTCGATATGGCAGAAGTAGAGCAGCTTTATTCCAATGATCAAATCGTATATTTATCAGCGAAGGATGCCAGTGGGATTGAGCAATTGGAACAAGCGGTTTCGCGCTTATTCTTCAGTGGTTCGGTTGATGCGGGTGATCTAACCTATGTAAGTAATGCTCGACATATTAATTTGCTCTATCAAGCGAAGCAATCGCTTGAGGATGCAATAGCAGCTACACATGATGGGATTCCAATCGATCTCATTCAAATAGATATTGCTGCATCATGGGAAGCATTAGGAGGCATCCTTGGTGATGCAGCGGGAGATTCGTTGCTTGATCAAATCTTTTCTCAGTTTTGTCTGGGTAAATAAAAATAGATAAAGTAAGGAAGGTGTATGATGTCATTTCAAGCAGGAGAATATGATGTAATTGTTGTGGGTGCTGGACACGCAGGATGTGAATCTGCATTAGCTGCTGCACGGATGGGCTGCAACACATTGCTGTTAACGATCAATCTGGACATGGTCGCGTTCATGCCTTGTAATCCATCCATTGGTGGACCAGCAAAAGGCCACGTTGTTCGGGAAGTTGATGCACTTGGAGGCGAGATGGGGCGCAATATCGATAAAACCTTTATTCAGATGAGAATGCTGAATACGGGCAAAGGCCCTGCTGTTCATGCGCTTCGCGCCCAAGCGGATAAATTCGAATATCAGCATGTAATGAAGAAGACGATTGAAGATCAACCCAATTTAACATTACGCCAAGGTATGGTAGACGACTTGATCATTGAAGATGGCGTATGTAAAGGCGTAATAACGAAGACGGGTGCCCAATATGGGGCAAAGGCTGTAGTCATCACGACGGGAACCTATTTACGAGGTAGAGTCATTCTCGGTGAATTGATGTATGAAAGTGGCCCTAATAACCAGCAACCATCTATTAAACTGTCCGAGTCACTGAAACGCAACGGATTAGAGCTCGCACGTTTTAAGACGGGAACACCTCCACGTATTCACAAGGATACGATCGATTTCAGTAAGACGGAAATACAACCTGGTGATTCGCAGCCCAAATATTTTTCCTATGAAACAGAATATATGGAACATGCGCAAACACAGTTACCTTGTTGGCTGACGTATACATCTCCTGAGACACATCAAATTATTAATGACAATCTTCATCGCGCACCGATGTTCTCTGGTTTAATCGAAGGCCAAGGTCCACGTTATTGTCCATCGATTGAAGACAAGATTGTACGTTTTGCAGACAAATCGAAGCATCAGATTTTCCTTGAGCCAGAAGGTCGGAATACGAAGGAGTATTATGTTCAAGGTCTTTCTTCTAGTATGCCTGAGGATGTACAGCTTCGTGTTCTCCATTCCGTACCCGGATTAGAAAAAGCGGAGATGATGCGCACAGGCTATGCGATTGAATATGATGCTGTCGTTCCAACTCAATTATGGCCATCGCTTGAAACAAAAGTAGTGTCACATCTATTTACTGCGGGTCAAATCAATGGCACCTCTGGCTATGAAGAAGCCGCTGGGCAAGGTGTAATTGCCGGCATTAATGCAGCTCGTAAAGTTCAAGGCAAGGAGCCAGTCACTATTGACCGTTCACAAGGGTACATTGGTGTGATGATCGATGATTTGGTGACGAAGGGAACGAGTGAACCGTATCGGTTGCTCACTTCAAGAGCAGAGTATCGTTTACTGCTTCGTCATGACAATGCAGATTTGCGGCTTACTCCAACGGGTTTCGAAATCGGGTTGATTAGCGCTGAGCGTTATGAGAAGTTCCTCGATAAGAAACAACGGGTAGAAGATGAGCTAGCGAGATTGAAGGAAACGAAATTCCGTCCAGATGAATCGGTTCTAGCGATGCTTGCTTCAAGCGAATCAACGCCTATTACACAATCGACTGACGGGATTACATTATTAAGACGACCTGAGATTAGCTATGAACAGCTTGAGACACTTTCACCATCACCCGTTGAGCTCACTGACGATATGAAGGAACAAGTCGAAATTCAAGTAAAATATGCGGGTTATATCGATAAACAGCAATTACAAGTAGAGCGTATGGCGAAAATGGAGAAAAAACGAATACCCGTCGACATTGACTATGAGCTTGTAAACGGACTTTCTAAGGAATCTAAGCATAATATGGCGAAAATTCGTCCGCTATCGATCGGCCAAGCATCTCGAATTTCAGGTGTGACTCCAGCTGACTTATCGATCTTACTTGTGCACCTGGAGCATTACAACAGGGTAACAGCAGCGACTCGGGGGTAATGGTGAAGATGGATCATATCGAAGAACAATTTACAGAAATGCTTGCGAGCATCAGTATCACGTTGTCTGCGAGGCAGCTTGAACAATTCAATCTTTATTTCAAACTGCTCGTAGAGTGGAATGAGAAGATGAACCTCACTGGCATTACAGAACGGGCCGCTGTATACGAGAAGCACTTTTATGACTCGATGACACTGGCACGGGCTGTTGATTTACGCGAGAAGACATCATTAGTTGATATTGGATCGGGCGCAGGTTTCCCATCCATTCCAATCGCCATCGTGTACCCACATCTCAAGGTTACGATTATTGATTCGCTCGCGAAGAGAATTCGGTTTCTTGAGGAAGTCACAGGGCAACTTGGATTATCACAAGTGTCGTGCCTGCACAGTCGAGCGGAGGATGCTGCGCGTCTTACGGAGCATCGAGATCAATACGATGTAGCGACTGCAAGAGCTGTAGCTCGATTAGCTGCTTTAAATGAGCTATGCTTACCTTTCGTCCGGACCAATGGACTGTTCATTGCAATGAAGGGCTCAGATATTAAAGAAGAATTGATAGAAAGCGAATATAGTGCAGGCAGGCTTAATGCCCAGCTTGAGCGCGTAGAAAAGCTTCAGTTGCCAACCGAAGGTGCAGACCGCCATTTAATTATTACTAAGAAGTTTCGGCCGACACCGGTCACTTATCCGCGAAAGTCTGGCTTACCAATTAAATCACCGTTAGTAAAACCGGGGAAGTAGATCACAAGGCAAACAACTTTATTATAATCGGTGAACTATTGTTCCACGTGAAACATTCACAATGATGTGGCTAATGTTTCACGTGGAACAATTTTCATGAGCAGTCAAATGTTAAAGTTTGATTTCAAGCAGGAAAATGAGCGTGGGCGACGAATTATTATTAAGAGAAATAATATGAGACGTCGAATGGATTGTTGCAGGATGTGCCGCATTCACGCATAGGTGCGTGAATTGACGGCGCTTTTTCGTCGCTATGGGCACAATTACGAGTACTATTCTACTTAATGTGGTGATCTGAGAGCTATGAAAGAACCGTTTTCTCGTTTGCTTGGTTTTTCTGACCGCAACGTACAAGAAGAAGTTAAACAAATTGCTGTTCGTGATATTGTTCCAAGTCCTTATCAACCTCGCTCCGTATTCGATGATGATCGATTAGATGAATTATGCCAGACGATTAAGACGCATGGCATTATTCAGCCAATTGTCGTCCGTGTCCGTGAAGGCAAATACGAACTGATCGCAGGGGAACGGCGCTGGAGAGCGGTAACGAAGCTAGGTTTGGAGAACATTCCAGCTCTCGTTAGAGAGATCAATGATTCTCAAGCAGCGTCGGTATCGTTAATTGAAAATCTGCAACGCGAAGGACTGACTTCAATTGAAGAAGCATTCGCATATCAGAAGTTGATTGATTTGCACCAATTAACGCAGGAAAGCCTTGCGCAACGACTGGGCAAGAGTCAATCGACAATTGCGAACAAAATTAGATTGCTTCAATTAGGTGAAGCTGCAAAAACTGCGCTATTAGAACGAAAAATCACGGAGAGACATGGCAGAGCGCTGTTGTCGTTATCGGATCAATCGTTGCAAGAGAAGCTTCTTAATGAAATTATGGATAAGGAGCTTAACGTCAAGCAGACGGAAATGCGAATCGCACTTTATAACGAAGTGGCGAAGCCGGAAAAGAAGAAACGGATAACGTTCACTAAAGATGTACGGCTAGCCTTAAACACGATTAGACAATCTGTTGATATGGTAACAGGCTCTGGTATTCCGATAAAAGCAGACGAACGTGACTGTGAAGATCATTATGAAATCATTATCCAAATTCCTAAGCGGAAGCAATAGAAATGTACTGCATACAAGTATGTTCTGATCGAGGTGAAAGTTGTGTCAAAAATAATTGCAGTTGCCAATCAAAAAGGTGGAGTAGGCAAAACGACTACGGCGGTTAATCTAGGTGCATGTCTTGCAACTTTAGGTCGCAGAGTTCTTATTGTTGATATCGATCCACAAGGCAACACAACGAGTGGTGTCGGCATTAACAAAGCTGACGTCAACTATTGTATTTATGATGTATTGATTAATGAAGTGCCTCCTAAACAGGCGATCTCTGAGACGGATATTCCCAATCTCCATATCATTCCTGCGACGATACAGTTAGCAGGTGCGGAGATTGAGCTCGTTCCAATCATGTCTCGTGAAGTTCGATTGAAAAAGGCGCTTGCGCAGGTCCGCAAAAATTATGACTATGTGTTGATTGATTGCCCGCCATCTCTTGGTATATTGACGATTAACTCGTTAACAGCAGCTGATTCTGTGCTTATTCCGATTCAGTGTGAGTTCTATGCGCTTGAGGGACTAAGTCAACTGCTCAACTCTATTCGGCTCGTTCAGAAGCATTTGAACACCTCTTTGCAGATCGAAGGAGTACTGTTGACGATGTTCGACGCACGAACGAATCTAGGTATTCAAGTCATTGAAGAGGTAAAGAAATATTTTCAACAGAAAGTATATCAGACGGTCATCCCGCGCAATGTGAGACTGAGTGAAGCTCCATCGCACGGTCAGTCAATCATCACTTATGATCCGAAATCCAAAGGCGCTGAAGTGTATCTTGAGCTAGCGAAGGAAGTGATTGGATATGAGCAGCAAGCGGCTAGGTAAAGGACTTGATGCGCTAATTACTTCATTAGCGATCAAAGAAGATGATAAGGTAGTCGAAATTCCATTAACGCAGCTTAGGGCCAATCCATATCAGCCACGCAAAACGTTTGAGCCCGAAGCAATTAAGGAATTGGCAGAGTCGATTCGTGAGCATGGTGTCATTCAACCGATCGTCGTACGTCAGGCGTTAAAGGGTTTTGAAATCATTGCGGGGGAAAGACGTTTTCGGGCTTCTCAGTTATTAGGCAACCCTGTTATTCCTGCTGTCGTTAGAGCGTATAATGATCAGCAAGTGATGGAAATTGCCCTCATTGAGAACGTGCAACGTGAAGATCTTAATGCGATAGAGGTTGCGGTTGCTTATCAAGGCATTATGAATCAATTCGGAATGACACAAGAAGAGCTATCACTGAAGGTCGGTAAATCCCGTTCTCATATCGCTAACTTTCTAAGGTTGCTTGCATTGCCAGAAGAAATCAAAGATTACGTTTCACGTGGAACATTATCGATGGGACATGCACGGGCATTAGCGGGTATTAAAGAAGACAAGCAACGGCTGGAGCTTGCGAAACAAGCTGTCTTACACGAGTGGAGCGTACGTGAGCTTGAAGAAGCGGTGCAAGGCGATGAATCTAAGCGAGCTGATAAATTAAAGTCAAAGGCGAAAGCGAAGAAACGTGATCCTTTTATCGAAAGTATTGAAACATCGTTGCAAGAAAGGTTCCAGACAACGGTGAAAATAAAGCACAATAAAGATAAAGGGAAAATTGAGCTTTCCTACTTCAACAAAAATGATCTTGAGAGATTGCTTGAACTGCTAGAAGTGCTAGATGCAGTGAAGTAAGGATCACGAATTGCCATCATTATACGTCATGAGAAACATAGCATAGCTAAGTTGTAATCTTCTCTAAGAAGAATTAAACTTAGGTATGCTATCGTTCTTTTTTAGTGATGAAGGCGGAAGGAAAATTGAGGATGAACAAGTCGCTAATTTATTTGGATAACGCCGCGACAACATGGCCAAAGCCACCGCAGGTGTGGGAGGCGATGGAGAGAGTGATGCGAGAGAGTGCAGCAAATCCGGGTCGAGGCAACCACGGAATGGCTGTACATGCAAGTCGTGTGCTTTTCGAAGGACGCAAACGATTGGCTAAACTATTCCGGATTGCGAATCCGAATGATATTGCATTTACGATGAATACGACACATGGATTAAATCTTGCGATTCAAGGCTTGTTAAAGCCAGGAGATCATGTGATCGCGACTTCACTTGAGCACAATTCAGTAAGACGTCCACTAGAAGCATTAAAACGTAAGTTAGGTATTACAGTTACTTATGTAGCGACCGATTCGAAGGGTAACCTTCGTGTGGACGATGTAGCTGCAGCGATCCAGAAGAATACAAAGCTTATTGCTGCTACTCACAGCTCAAACCTGTTGGGAAGCATTGTCCCAATTGCGCAGCTCGGTGAGCTCGCTAAAAGGAATGGCATTAGACTGCTTGTCGATGCAGCGCAAAGTGCTGGCGTATTGCCGATTAATGTTGGAGAGATGGGAATTGATCTGCTTGCTTTTCCAGGACATAAAGGGCTGATGGGACCACAGGGTACTGGTGGCTTATACATCGCTCCAGACTTGGACCTTGAGCCCTTAATGTATGGGGGGACGGGTAGTAAGTCAGAGTCTCCAGAGCAACCGAGCGTACGGCCTGACCGTTACGAGGCCGGGACGCCGAATACTGTAGGTGTTGCTGGTCTTGCTGAAGGAGTAGGGTTTGTACTGGGTGAAACTGTACAAGCTATCCATGCGAAAGAACAGCAATTGGTGTTTGAATTAATGGAAGGTTTGTTACATATACCGGGGTTAACAATACTTGGTCCACCAATTGGAGAAGAGAGAACAGGCATTGTGTCATTCGTTCTGTCGGGTGTAGACCCTTCTGAACTTGCATACTTACTTGATCAGCAATTCGGGATCGCTGTTCGTGCAGGATTCCATTGCACACCGCTAGGACATGAAACTGCTGGCTCCTATGAGACAGGCGCAGTTCGAGCAAGCCCAGGATATTATACGACGAGGACGGAAATCGTATCAATGGTCAGTGCAGTTCGCGAAATACAACAATCATTATCGAACAGATACCAATAGATCTAGATAGGCTTAATGGGGGAATAGACGAACATGAACGAGTGGAACGATCAGATCGCTATTATTGTTGCTGCAAGCGAAGGACTACTCCTTCTGATTCTGTTGATCGGAATGATTGTCTTGAGCAAAAAACTAAAAAAACTGAAAACGGCACATCATAAGTTAATGGGGGAAACTGGTGTTGGAAATATCGAGGACGCCATGAACAAGCTGCATGAACATCTTGCTTCAGTTGGTCTTAAACAGGAGCAACAAGAGCAGCTTTTAGCCCAGCACGACAGACGCCTAACCACATTAAAGGGCAATGTTGGCGTTCATCGCTTTAATGCATTTTCAGAAACGGGTACTGATCTAAGCTTCTCAATCGCCTACGTTAATGACGAACAAGATGGAGTTGTCATTACAGGCATTCACGGAAGGGAACAAACGTTCCTCTATGCTAAGCCGATTGAAAAAGGGGATTCCACCTATAGTCTATCTCCAGAGGAAATGAAGGCGATCAGTCTGGCATTGCAAAAGGGATAGAAGGATTACGTGTACGTTTCACGGATTCGAAAATACTGTGTGCAATAATTTCGGACATCTTTACAACAAGGTTTAGGCGAGTATTTTGCAAGACGAAATATTCCATGAATCCTCCAACGTTGACGATTCCGGTAAGATGGATGTCTCCGACAGGAGGAAGCTCTTTATTGACACCGGCACCTGGCCTTACGGGCCCAGAGCCTAGTTGAATAGAGCCTACGCTGGAAACTTGACCTAAACAAGCGTCAACAGCAATGACGAAAGGGCGTTGGGTCGAGCGCATAATTCTCAGTAATGTGTCTCCTAAATTCATCGCGTGTACAGGTTCGTCTAGCGTCCCATATAAATCAAATAATGTACTATTTTCACGAGCCAAAGCAGATCCAACTAAGGGACCTAATGAATCACCAGTGGAACGATCTGTGCCTACACAGACGACGACAATTCGACAGTCTTGAGATAATGATTCGAGATGCAGCGCGAGCGAATGGATTAATCGAGTGCGTACCGTTGGTTCATGATATGGAATTTTTAAAGAGAGCACCGCTGTATCCGTTGCAGGGCTCGGACGTTTCTCCCACAAGCCATTCATTCGTCCGCCTCGCCTCCTCGTCTAATATGTTACTAGTATATGGATGCTGTAGATCTTTTATACTTCTATCTCAAAC
Source organism: Candidatus Cohnella colombiensis (assembly GCA_029203125.1). GTDB lineage: Bacteria > Bacillota > Bacilli > Paenibacillales > Paenibacillaceae > Cohnella > Cohnella colombiensis. Next base: position 3,730,647 of record CP119317.1, on the reverse strand, counting down.
AGATTCGATTTATTTCGTGAATTACGAGGGGGAACCGATATATTACCACTATTGATTGCCTTCGACTCCACACAGCAAGCGTTAAGAGCAGAGATGCTACTTGAATATGCAGATATTGAAATTGATATCAGGCCGACACCTAAAGAGATTACGGCAGGCTGTGCATTATCTATTGAGTTTCCTAGCTCTGATTTGGATCAGGTGAAAGAAATCATTCAATTGGAAAATGTGGAGATCCGTGGCGTATTCCAATTGACCGAACAAGGATATGGACAAATTGTATAGCGAGGGGAGGTTATCTACTGATGATCAGCTTAATCGCAACTGAGACCGTGAATTCTACAAGTCATCTGTGGGAGCAGTTTATTAAACAGATAGGGGACATGCTCCAAGATACGAAAATGTGGACCTCTGTGGCGGTTGTAATCGGTCGGATAATTCTCATTCTACTTGCGAGCCGCATTGCACTTCGTGTTATCAATCGGATTATCGATCATACGACGAATGCAAAGGGAAATCGCAGAGGGAAGAAGCTAAGAACGAGACGTGTGCAGACGGTTGGAAGATTGCTTAAGAACACAGCGATCTATACTATAAATTTCATCGTAATCTTATTGATATTAGGAGAGTTCCATATTCAACTTGCGCCACTACTTGCAGGGGCGGGGATCTTTGGACTTGCAATCGGTTTTGGTGCTCAGAGTCTAGTGAAGGATATTATTACGGGCTTTTTCATTATTTTGGAGGATCAGTTCGCAGTTGGTGATGTGATCCAGACCGGCAATTTTAAAGGGACAGTTGAGATGATCGGATTACGGGCGACTCGCATAAAAAGTTGGACAGGGGAAGTTCATATCATTCCGAACGGATTGATTAATGAAGTGTCTAACTTCTCAGTGAATAACTCCTTAGCGGTTGTCGATATCTTCGTTGCGTATGAGGATCAAGTTGAGGGAGCGATGAGTGCGATTCGTGCAATGCTGCCCAAGATAGAAGATCCAAACCTTGTCTCTTCTCCAGAGCTGCTAGGTATTCAGGCGATGGCTTCTAATGAGATTACACTACGCATTATTGCGGAATGTAAGCCTAATACACATGCGATCGTATCGCGCAGAATTAATGCGGAAGTGAAGCGTGTATTCGAGAGTGAAGGAATGTCTGTACCTTATCAACGGATGTTGACTGTGCACAAGGAAGACCTGATCGACCGAGGGGGAGCTTAAGTTGGAAAAGAAGACATTCGAGCTGGGCGATATTGTACAAATGAAGAAGCAGCATCCTTGCGGTGCGAATGAGATGGAGATTATTCGGATGGGAATGGACATTCGAATTAAATGTGTGAACTGCAAGCACAGCATTCTATTGCCACGAGTGAAATTCGAGAAGAGCTTGAAGAAGGTGCTACGGTCAACGGCAGGTGATGGATCTGCCCTGTCTCAAGCAGATGAGCAGTGAAGGGTTTTATGCTAGTTGTACGATCACATCGGACTAAACCCAGTTATTTTACAGTTGCATCGCGATACCGAATATGATATTATTTTCTTTGCTGCGGAGAGGTACCCAAGAGGTCCAAGGGGGTTGACTCGAAATCATCTAGGCGTCGCGAGGCGTGCGTGGGTTCGAATCCCACCCTCTCCGCCATAAACAAAAAACTAGTCCGATTCCTGAAAAGGAATCGGTTTTTTGTTTATGGCGAGGTGGGATGAGAACGGGTCGTAAAGCGGACATGCCGGGGGCATGTTCGTAGACCCAGGCGTGATAGTCGCAATACCGTAACCGTATGTACTCATACGAGGTTACCAGCGACGGAGCGAATCCCACCCTCTCCGCCATCCATATGAACAGCACAGTGGCTCTACTATAGAGCCACTTTTTTTATTCCTCATGGTGGAGATATTCGGTGGAAAAGTACCTAACTGATTCGGGTCATGAAAAGCGCAATTAGCTAGGTGAAAAGTGAAGAATCAGCTAGGCATATCAATGATTGAGTGTTACATACCTGACCATTCTAATGTGTTCCAAGACATCATTAGGGAGGTTTTTTATGGCCTTGTCGAACAGAAGGTACAGATTGCGCGGTTGCAATTAATTGTATATTATTGAAATACAAGAAGCTGATGATCGATATTCTGTGGAGGCGGAAGAGAGATGAATCAGAATAGAAAGTCTGGTAATGCGATGGGCTTATGGCTGGCAATTGGCGTTGCAATAGGAGCCGCATGTGGATTTATGTTCGATAACTTCGCTATCGGCGTCGCAATCGGCACAGCTCTGGGAGCCGCCGTTGGCGCAACCCAAAGCAAGAAGAAGTTGAACTAAACAGGCGCGGTTTGAGTACGTTATTATTACGTAGTCGGACCGCGTCTTTTTTGCGTTTGTATATAATAATATTGATACAATTAGTAATATTATGTAATAATATATTCAAATATAAATTAGCCCCTCTAGGAACGGGCGTACAGGAGTGTTAATTAAAATGAAAAAAGTATTACTTTCACTATTTGTTCTTATCTTATTATCAGCCTGCGGAAATGACCCTATTAAAGATGATCTACTAAATTACATTAATAATGAAGTTGCTCCTCTTGGAGATGAAGAAGATAAATTACTTACAGCATACAGCAATGTAACTGGTGATAATTACGAAAGTGATGAAGATTTATACTATGCATTGGATGAAGATATAATACCTAGATATTATAAATTTATTACGAAGCTCGAAAATATAAGACCAAAAACAGCTGAAGTAAAAGAACTGCATGAAATATATGTTGCCGCCGCCAACAATCAATATAATGCTATGACTCAAGTGCTCGCAGCGTTAGAAGGACAAGATTATAACCTTATCGCGGAGGCAAACGATAAACTATCTAAGGGTAGAAAAGGTGTGAGAGATTGGCAAGATAGACTATCCCAATTGATGAAAGAACATAATATAGAACTTAAGGAATAGATTAAGATCTTATTCCATAGTTGTATAAATAAAAGAACCAGTTCAATTGACTGGTTCTTTTTCATCGTGAAAGCGCATTTTACTGTGATAGAGAGGTAAGAGTTAGACCGAGGATTGCGTTAGGATACATCTATAGGTATTAAAGATGTTATGCTAAAAGTGGGAACATATCTATAATCGGAGCATAAGGGGTGTTAGGAATGGCAACAAGAATAGGCTGCTTGCATGCACACTACTCTAACATTGCGTATATTCAAAATGCGATTGGCTCACCTGATGTAGATCTAATGCATTTTGTAGACCCAGGATTAATCGGTAGAGTTACAACGGACCGAGGCTTTAGCATTGAACAAGCGCAGAATAAGGTGATTGAACAACTGGAATGGATGGCCCAATGTAAGGTGGATGCGATTCTAATAACATGTACCAATTATATTGCGCTATTGGATGAGGGTCGTCTGAGTACGTCGCTACCTATCTTTAAGATTGATGAGCCCTTCTTTGAAGCCATCTGTGCAGAGAGCGGACCACAGTTATTGCTATTCACGAATGCTGCAACGGTAGATGGGACGATGAGGAGACTGCAGGAATATGCAGAGCATCATCATAAGCAACTAGGTACAATTGAGTCTCGTGTGATTGAGAATACATTTGAGTTGTTCATTCAAGGAAATCAGGAGCAGTATGCTAGTGAGATTGCAGACTACATTAAGAAGCATCAAGCGGATGGACAAGCAAGGATGATCTCAGTTGCTCAGCTATCTATGGTTGATGCAGCTGAACAGGTTGAGCGTGATACAGGGATTGCAATCGGAACACCGCTCAAGCCTTTGGTTTCAGCGATTACAGCAAGCGTGAACAAATAATAGGGTATAAATGCAACAGAGAACCCTATTTAAGGGTTCTCTGGGCGACGTTTAATTGAGTTCAAGATCGTTGCCAAGCGTTGCTGACTTCAGTGCAGCTCTTCGGTTCGGACTTCATCAATAATTGTGTTGCAGACGTGTGTCTTTAGCACAACCCCTCCGTTTCCCTACTCCGAATGGAACGTAATGTCTTGCGGCTGTTGCTCATTGATGTCCAATGGAACCACACCTCTCTTTTATCGTCGCCGGTATATAGATTGGCTCAAATGAGCGAACAATATACATGTGTGATCAAAAAAATTTAAGGAGCTTTGTGCTTGATCCATTTTCGATTGTGATTAGTCGTCTTTGGGAATTTCTCCCCTTTCTGAAGCGTTACATGCTGGGGATCATTGATGCCCATATGGAACGAATCTTCACCCATTTCAATGTATTCACCATCATTTGGGGCACGCTGCCCAGGTTCAAATTGTCTTTGTTCACCCATTTCAATTCACCTCCTGTGATCGCTGTTAGTGTGTGTGAAATTTGTTGCGATATTCGGCTCTTTGTGCTAAAGTATTCAGGTATGCAATAAAAAGGCATACTCCTTGCTCTTCGGCCATTGCCTTGTGCAGTGGTATTCAAAGCGGAGGGCCATAGACCTAAAGGAGGTGAACGGAAGATGCGCAACTACGAGTTGATGTACATCATCCGTCCGGACGTGGAACAAGATACCGTTCAAGCTGTCGTGGAAAAATTCCAGGGCATCATCGTGAACGGCGGAGAAATCGTAAAGCACGACATTATGGGTAAACGTCGTCTAGCTTACGAAATCAACAAACACCGCGAAGGGACGTATGTGCTGGTGCATTTCACAGCGCCGTCGACAGTTGTTACGGAGCTTGAGCGTGTACTCAAGATCACCGATGAAGTGATTCGTCACATCGTCGTTAGAGACTTGACTGCGTAAGCACAGCAATCCCGGCGGAGTACCGCCAATAAAGCTTGAAAGTCTAGTTTAAGGGAGGGACGACACGATGTTGAATCGAGTCATTCTTATTGGACGCTTGACCAAAGATCCCGAACTGCGTTATACGCCTGCAGGTGTCGCTGTTGCACAATTCACATTGGCAGTAGACCGTGGCTTCTCTAGTAACAAAGAGGAGCGGGAAGCGGATTTTATTCCGATTGTGGTTTGGAGACAATTAGCGGAAACTTGTGCGAACTACCTTCGTAAAGGTCGTTTGACTGCTGTAGAAGGGCGCATTCAGGTGCGCAACTACGAGAACAATGAAGGTAGAAGAGTCTATATAACCGAAGTGATCGCTGACAACGTTCGATTCTTGGAATCCGCTAACCGCGAAGGTGGCAGTGGCGGACAAGCAAGAGATGAAATTGGCGGTGGACAAGGCGGATATAGTGGTGGCGGAAGTCGCAACAACACAGGATCGCGCAATAGCGGAAGCAGTAACAATGATCCCTTTGCTGATGACGGGCGACCGATTGATATATCGGACGATGATTTGCCATTTTAACTGGAAAGGATTGAAAATAAATGAGCGAGCAACAACAAGCAGCACCTGCTGCACGTGAAGAACGTCCTGCACACGGCCGTTCAGGCGGCGGAGATCGCGGTGGAGACCGTGGTGGAGATCGTGGCGAACGCGGTGGCGAACGTAAATTCCGTCGTGGTGGACGCAACAAGCGTAAGAAAGTTTGCTACTTTACAGTAAACAAAATCTCTCACGTTGATTACAAGGAATTGGACTTGCTTCGTAAGTTCATCAGCGAACGCGGCAAAATCTTGCCACGTCGTGTGACGGGTACGAAAGCGAAGTATCAACGCATGCTGACTGTCGCAATCAAACGCGCACGTCAAATGGCATTGCTTCCTTACACAACTGAGTAGTCATACAAGAGAAGCACCCTTCGGGGTGCTTTTTTTATTATCAGGAAGTATAAATTCACTGCCCTATTTTGTGCTCAGCGGACAGGAGATCTGTTAATAGAACGGAACGTATGACCGCCCCAATCGCTACCACCGCTCCGACCGCTCCGCTCCGTCGCAAATGTATGAATATAGCGTGTGAGCACCCGCATTGCTTACGATGGCGATAAGGGTGCATCTAAAGACGCCGAAGGCGTTTTTTTTTATTAAGATTATTAAAAATGGATCATTCATCGAACTTTATCCGTTCAAATATCGTATAGTTAATCGTCGTAGACATAGAGAGTTAGTCCTATAGAGAGGAAGAGAGTAACATGGTTAAAAGTAGATCGAAAGGTCGTAGACTCAAGTGGATATTAGGAATAAGCTTGGCGTTACTCGTGTTGGCAAGTGGTGTGATTTATTCCAATCGTGGGGCGCTAGCTTCATTAGGATATGATTTATTTTTGGCAGATAAGGTGGAGCAGCGTCTACAAGATTCCTTTGTACCTTTAGAGAATCGAGCAGACACAGAGCAGCAAGTAACTAAGCCATTCAGTGTGCTGTTAATGGGTGTAGATGCACGTGGTAACGAGCGAGGGCGTTCGGATACATTAATCTATACGGTTATTAGACCGAAGGATGGAAGGGTGTTAATGGTGTCCATTCCTCGTGATACGTATGCAGACATTGTAGGTAAAGATAAGAAAGATAAAATTACACATGCTTATGTGTTTGGCGGTCCAGAGATGGCAGTTGATAGTGTTGAGGCACTATTGGATGCAAAGGTAGACCATTATGCATCGATTAACTTCCAAGGATTTAAGCAGGTGGTAGATACGTTGGGAGGGATCTCGCTTCCAATTACAGATGATATCGTGAATAAAGATGCAGCGCATGAGAAGTTCACAATTAGAGCGAATCAGGATTTGTATGATGGTGTGGACGCGTTGAACTACGTTCGTTATCGTGAGGATGCCGGTGGAGATATGTCTCGTACAGAACGCAACCGTATTTTCATAGATGCACTTATTCATAAAGCGGCTTCATTAGGACAATGGACGAAGATTCCTGATCTATTAGGCGTGATAGGTGATAATTTCAAGACAGATCTTGCACCCACATCGCTCAGCGACCTGACAAAATCATTTTTAGAGACCGGGCATACGATTAGCAGTTATACACTTAAGGGTGAAGGCAAGCGGATGGGTCAACAAAATCTGTGGTATTATGTGGCGGATGATGCTGACTTAACGGCTGTACGCAACACAATTGCAGCTTGGATGAGGGAGGATACACCTGTTTCCGAGCTCGTTCCTCCACAAGCAACTAATGGCACTTCTACGTACGCGGCATGATATAATAAAGATGATAGCAAGATGCGATCATGTTTATGTACAGGAGTGATACGATGAATATTGCTTTTTTTCTATTACCGAAGAAGGAAGTCATAAGTGTTAGCGATGAAGCAACGTTTAGACAGACGCTAGAGCGAATGGAACGATATCGATATACGGCTGTTCCGATTATTAGTGAAGCGGGCGAATATAAAGCAACAGTTACAGAAGGCGATCTATTGTGGTATTTGAAAAGTCATCCAGAGCTGTCGTTCGATCAATTGCATCGTGTACCGCTTCGTGATGTGCCCTTACGGATGAACAATTTAGCGGTACGAATTGATGCGAACATGGAGGATTTAATCTCTTTAGCGAAGACGCAAAATTTCGTTCCCGTTGTAGATGATATGAATCGATTCATCGGCATTGTTCGTCGAAGCGAAGTGATTGACTATTGTGAGAAGCTACTTCCGATTCATACGCGGTCAACGGATGAACGTGAGAAACATGCTTAGTAGAAGTAAAATATAACACAGAGCGTTGTTCGCATCATGCGTGCAACGCTCTGTTGTTTGTTGATGCTGAAATGATTTTCTGTGATATAATGGTGATTGCAGCTTTCTACACGACTACTTGGAAAGTATGCGATTTGGAACCCAATCGCAGAGGTGAATTTGTTTGAATTTAAGTTCAAAGTCACTGATTTGGAGTACAGTGGCGATCCTGTTATTGCTGTCAATTCTAACTCCGCTGAGCGCATTGTCAGCTTTCTTGATAATGACACCTATGGTCGTTCTATTCACAATGCTAAAGCCTAAAGCATTTGTACTTCACATGATCCCGATTTTACTGTTGGCGTTCCTGCTTTCGGGCGCTTTTGGTGTGGTCGTGATCGCGTTAGCTATATTCTTCCTCGTACCGTCAATCTTTATGGGGAAGCAGTACAAGAAGGGCGCACCGGCACGTAAAGTTATCGTACACGGTTTTATTGCGATTTTGGCGTTGCTTCTACTCGAACTGGCACTGTTTGCATGGCAGTTTGACGTTAACTTGACAACAGAGTTATCGAATTGGCTACGCGATGCACTGCAGCAATTCGATACGCAGCGTATGCTTAAAGAGGGATGGGAGTCTAAATACGCAAACGCTATTGTGACTGCATTACCGATGATCCTGCTCATGTCAGCAGCAATGTTCGCGATTATTACGCACGCGATTGCACGACGTGCGCTACGGACAGTAGATATTCATGTAGAGGGTATGCCACAAGCACACACTTGGCAATTACCAAGAAGTATAGTGACCTATTATTTAATTGCGGTGATCTCCAGCTTCTTTATGACAGAGGAGAGCAGTGGCTTTTGGGATTTAGCCATTACAAATTTACTTCCAATTTTGCAAATGCTGTTCATCGTTCAGGCGGTTGGCTTTGTATTTTTCCTTGCACATGAGAAGAAGTGGTCGAAAATTGCACCTCTTCTACTGTGTATTCCATTAATCTTGTATCCGCCACTCTTCATCATCGGCTTACTGGATATGGCTTTCCCATTGCGTCGGTTAATTACAAATAAGAGTAAGTAAAATCGATTGCAGCTTAAGACAGGGGCGAAAAGCAAATATGCCAAAGTTTCTCGTGCAGCGTTGGCACGGTATGCATGTTGTATGGACATTAGTTCTCATTTTATTACTGACCGCCGCGTTAGCATACTATCAGTGGATTCTGGGTGCATTAGGCATTGTATTTGGTTCAGTTGTCACTGTGTATGGATTGCTCGCTGAACGTGCGTTTCGTAAAGATTTGAATGACTATGTATTAACGTTATCTATGCGAGTAAAGAGTGTCGGAAACGATGTGATCGGGCATCTGCCGTTCGGAATTATCGTTTATAATGAGGAAAAAGAAGTTCAGTGGCACAACTCCTATATCGCAACTATCTTAGGAAAGCTCTCGATTGTGGGGGAGCCGCTTGCGAACTATTTTGCCCCCTTTCAACAACCGCCGAAGGACAAGGAAACGACTGTTGAGACGACGATTAACGGTCATGTGTATGAGCTGATTATTCGTCCGAAAGAGCGGTACTTGTATATCACAGATATTACGAGCCGTTGGACGCTTGCTAAGAAGTATGAAGAAGAAAAGCTCGCGCTCGGCATTGTGATGATGGACAATCTAGAGGAAATCGCACAGGGGATGGACGAGCAGCAACGTGCGGTGTTGTTATCTAAGATTACGGGTGAGATCAATGAATGGGCGCAAAGACATGGTCTATTCCTTCGCCGATTATCCTCGGATCGCTATATGGTCATTACGAACTTAGCTTCATTGAAAAACTTAGAACAAACGCGGTTTGAATTGTTGGATGATGTTCGCGAAATTACGATTGATCATAAGCTTTCGATGACACTCAGCATTGGATTCGCTGCAGGTACGGATGACGTCATTGAGCTTGGACATCTTGTTCAAGGGAGCCTGGATATTGCACTAGGTCGAGGTGGCGATCAGGCAGTCGTGAAGGTCGGGCAGCGTCAAAGCTATTATGGAGGCAAGAGCAATGCGATGGAGAAACGGACGCGAGTAAGAGCTCGTGTCATCTCTCATGCGTTGCGGGATTTAATTAAGGAAAGCTCGAACATCATTGTTATGGGGCATAAGATGCCCGATATGGACTCAGTGGGTGCATCAATTGGGGTGCTCAAGGCCGCTCAAATGTATGGTAAAGAAGCGTTTGTCGTACTTGAGGGAATTAACCCTGCGATTCAGAAGATGGTGGATATGCTCAAAGAGGATGACCGGCTCTTTAAGCGGTTTATTACGCCAGAGCATGCGATGAGTTTAATGAATAAGCGCTCGCTCGCTGTTGTCGTGGATACGCATCGTGCGACAATGGTTGCAGAGCCTAAATTGCTCCAATTAACAGATCGAATCGTCGTAGTCGACCATCACCGTCGAAGTGAAGAATTTATTGATGATGCCGTGCTCGTTTACATGGAGCCTTATGCCTCTTCGGCCTGTGAGCTTGTAACGGAATTGCTACAATATATTCATGATCGTGTATCGCTAGATGTTAGAGAATCTACTGCATTGCTAGCAGGGATAACGGTAGATACGAAGAGCTTTGCGATGCGAACAGGCTCGCGAACTTTCGAAGCGGCATCATTCCTACGCCGTAATGGAGCAGATTCGGTTCTCATTCAACGGATGTTGAAAGAGGATTTAGAGGAGTATATCCGCAAGGCTGAAATTATCCGTCATGCACAGACGTATGGGGATAGCATAGCGATTGCGGTGTCTGATACTGCGAAGGGCATTCCACAGATTTTAATCGCACAAGCGGCAGACACTTTACTTAATATGACGGGTATTAAAGCTTCGTTCGTGATCGGTATGCGTCCCGATGGTAAGGTGGGCGTCAGCGCGCGATCACTTGGACAAATCAACGTACAGATCGTTATGGAACGTCTTGGCGGCGGAGGGCATTTGACGAATGCCGCTGCCCAGTTGCAGGGGACAGTTGCTGAGGTTTCCACCCAGCTGAAGCAAGTATTGAAAGATCTTGAAGAGGAAAAGGGGTTATTCGAATGAAAGTAATCTTCTTGCAGGATGTTAAAGGGCAAGGTAAAAAAGGTGAAGTAAAAGAAGTATCTGAAGGCTATGCACGTAATTTCCTTATTCCTAAAGGAGTAGTGCAAATCGCAACAGATGGTGCCAAGAAGACACTGGATCAGAAGAATGCAGCGGAACAGAAGAAGAAGGATAAGGAAAAGGACGATGCAAAGGCACTTGCGGCGCGTCTGACGGAATTGACAGTTACGATAAAAGCTAAAGCCGGCGATGGCGGTCGACTGTTCGGTGCAATTACGAGCAAGCAAATTGCCGAAGCACTTGAAGCTTCACATAAGATCTCCATTGATAAGCGTAAGATCGAGCTAGATGATCCAATCCGTACATTAGGTGTAACCAAAGTAACGGTTAAAGTGTTCCCTGACGTTAAGGGACAGCTTAACGTTCATATCGTAGAGGAGTGATCCCATGAACGGTAGCGGCGATCAACTGATGTTTGACCGTGTTCCGCCGCAAAACCTAGAGGCGGAACAAGCCGTACTCGGTGCAATACTGCTCGAAGCGGAAGCACTTATTACTTCGATGGAACGTCTGCACCCCGAGGATTTCTATAGCGTATCGCATCAACGGATCTATGATGTGATGGTCGTCTTAGGGGAGGAAGGTCAACCGATCGACCTTGTCACCTTAACGGCGAAGCTCCAGGATATTGGGCAGCTCGATGAGGTTGGCGGAGTTCCTTATTTAGCGAAGCTAGCAGCAGCGGTTCCAACCGCAGCCAACGTGGAATACTATGCGCAGATCGTTGAAGAAAAGTCGATGTTGCGCCGTTTAATCCGTACCGCAACACAGATCGTATCCAATGGATATGCGACTGAAGACGATGTGGGTGCACTCCTTAGCGATGCAGAGCAGCGGATTATGGAGCTGTCGAATCGCCGTGCAGCGCATGGCTTTATTAGCATTCGTGACGTGTTGATGGATGTATTTGAGCGCGTAGAATTTTTATTCAATCATAAGGGCGGCGTAACGGGCATCCCTTCAGGTTTTCCAGATTTGGACAAGATGACCTCAGGCTTCCAAGCGAATGATCTCATTATCGTTGCCGCTCGTCCGTCAGTAGGGAAGACTGCCTTCGCGCTTAATATTGCACAGAATGTTGCAGTTCGCGCTTCAGCAACGGTTGCGATTTTCAGTCTCGAGATGAGTGCGCCCCAGCTTGTGCAGCGGATGATCTGTGCGGAATCGAACGTAGATGCACAGCGTATGCGAACGGGTGAGCTGAAGGGTGACGATTGGGAAAAGCTATCTATGGCGATGGGCTCACTATCAGAAGCTCAAATCTTTATTGATGATACGCCTGGAATAACTGTAGCGGATATTCGTGCGAAGTGCCGTCGACTGAAGAAAGAGAAGGGGCTAGGGATGATCCTCATCGACTATCTTCAGCTTATTCAAGGTCGGGGCAAGTCAGGCGAAAATCGGCAACAGGAAGTATCTGAAATCTCACGTACATTGAAGCAAATTGCCAGAGAGCTTGAAGTGCCTGTTATTGCACTGTCGCAGCTATCTCGGGGTGTTGAACAACGTCAGGATAAACGACCGATGATGAGTGACCTTCGGGAATCCGGTTCAATCGAGCAAGATGCCGATATCGTCGCTTTCCTCTATCGTGATGACTATTACGATAAGGAATCCGAGAAGAAAAATATTATCGAGATTATAATCGCGAAGCAACGGAATGGCCCAGTAGGAACCGTTGAGCTAGTGTTCTTGAAAAACTTCAATAAATTTGTTAGTCTCAATCATTCTCATCCAGAAGCGTTCGTTGGAAGTGCTTAAACCGTATGATATTCGACCTAATTCCGAACATTTATTTAGGACATGTAATAATCGTTCGTAATTTCGTTGACTTCCATGTTCGCAGTTGTTAAACTAATAAAGCTGGGTACGACTCAGACTTGTATTTTGTGATGAGTGTGTACACAGTTTTCTGCTGCTTGATCGCGAATGCAAGCGTTCGAGTGGCATAATCATGCCGTTGTGTAAGCCACATCGGATGGAGGGATACCATTGTCAACAGTCGTAGTTGTAGGTACGCAGTGGGGAGACGAAGGAAAAGGGAAGATCACCGATTTTCTCGCAGAGAAGGCTGATGTCGTAGCCCGTTACCAGGGTGGTAACAATGCAGGCCACACGATCCTCATTAAAGACAAAAAGTATAAGCTAACGATGATACCTTCAGGCATTTTTAATCAAAACAAATTGTGTGTAATTGGGAATGGAATGGTCATTAATCCGGGTGCACTCGTCGATGAAATTCAATATATTCGCGACAACGGCTTTTCTGTCGATAACTTGAAGATTAGTGATCGCGCGCATGTCATTATGCCGTATCACCTCGTACTCGATGCACTGGAAGAAGATCGTAAAGCAGACAACAAGATTGGCACAACCCGTAAGGGAATTGGCCCTTGCTATATGGACAAAGCAGCTCGGAACGGAATTCGGATTGCAGATTTGATGGTTGCTGAGGCATTCGCTGAGAAAGCTCGCAGCATTATTGCAGATAAGAATCAAGTGATTACGCAGATGTACAATGGTGAGCCACTCGATGCAGATAGCATAATTAAAGAATATTTGGATTATGCGGAATTGCTACGCTCATTCGTCACGGATACATCTGTCGTATTGAATGATGCGATTGATGAAGGGAAAAAGGTACTATTCGAAGGTGCGCAGGGCGTTATGCTCGATATCGATCAAGGCACCTACCCTTATGTTACAAGTTCCAATCCTTCTGCTGGCGGTGTGTGTATCGGTTCTGGCGTTGGCCCCTCCAAGATTCGTGAAGTCATCGGGGTGGCGAAAGCATACACAACGCGTGTAGGAGATGGTCCATTCCCAACAGAGCTAAATGACGATCTTGGTCAATGGATTCGGGATAAAGGACATGAGTATGGTACGGTTACAGGACGTCCACGTCGTGTAGGCTGGTTCGACTCTGTTGTTGTACGTCACGCACGTCGTGTTAGTGGAATTACGGGCCTATCACTTAACTCCTTGGATGTATTGACGGGCCTTGAGACGGTCAAGATCTGTACCGCATATCGTTTCCGTGGCGACATTATGGCGCATTATCCAGCAAACTTGAAGCTGCTCGAAGAATGTGAAGCAATATACGAGGAGCTACCAGGCTGGAGCGAAGATATCTCCAATGCGAAGACGATGGAGGACTTGCCAGTAAACACACGTAATTTCGTTAATCGTGTTTCTGAGCTGACAGGTATTCCGATTGCGATCTTCTCTGTTGGACGTAACCGCGAGCAGACGAACCAAATTGCAGCTATTTATAAATAAGAGCATTGATAGTATATAAAGCAAGAGCCTCAGGGGGTTGATTCCACCTGGGGCTCTTTTTTGTATATTCCTACACTAGGGTCTGACTAATTCTCAGTCTAAGGTCTGGGTAAAATCCAATTCTCCGGACCATGTTGCAACATATAAAGAATAGATACAATAGTAACCAGTTGAAGTAAATATTTCTGATAGGGAATGGGGAACAAAGAATGAAGTTTTTCACAAATTTTTCATTGCGTAATCCAGTAGCGGTAGTACTTTTGGTGCTATTGGTTGCAGTAGGCGGCGTGTATTCTGCGCTACAATTTAAACAAGAGCAGCAACCGGAAGTTACATTCCCAGGCATTATGGTGTCCGCTATGTATCCTGGTGCGGCTCCCAATGAGGTGCTTAGCCAAGTAACCGCGCCGATGGAGAAAGTACTTCGTAATCTAGAGGGTGTGAAGAATGTAATTTCCACCTCATCAAACAGCATCTCTTTTGTACAGCTAGAATTTTCTTTCAGTGATGATATGAAAGTGAAACAAGAAGTCGTCCGGCAAGCGCTGAATGAAGTTTCGCTTCCAGTGGGTGTTCATAAACCGGAAGTCATGTATTTCTCGACGACAAATCAACCGATCATGTATACGACGGTGTCTGCTAAGCAGGGCGCATCGGAGGAGCAGTTCAACGAGCTCGTGAAGAGTAGCTTGCTACCGAAGCTTCAAGCGATAGATGGCGTTAGCAAAGTCAGTACAACTGGCTTGAAGGATGATGGGATCTACATCCGCTTGGATGCTGCGAAGATGGCTCAGTATAACGTCAGTTATGAGCAAGTGGTGATGGCGATTCAAGCAAACAACTTGAGTATGCCGCTTGGAGAATTGACAGTGAATCAAAGCACGTTGCCTGTATTTGTACAAGGTGATCTCCGCAGCCTAGATCAGTTAAAGCAATGGAGTCTAACACCTGCAGGTGATGTGAAGCTAACGGATATTGCAACAGTTGAACAAGGAAAAGAGCTAGACGTAATTAGCTTAACCAATGGATCTCCTAGTATCACTGTGAATATCACGAAGTCCGAAACAGCGAACACCGTCGAGGTATCCGATAAAGTGCTTAAGCTGTATGATGAGATAGAGAAAGAGGGTCAAATGCAATCGCTCATTATGTATGATCGAGCATCTGACGTGAAAGAATCTGTAAGCAGCTTGTTGCGTGAAGGATTGCTAGGCGCATTGTTTGCATCGATACTGATCTTGTTCTTCTTAAGGAACATACGGGCGACGATTATCGCGATTGTATCGATTCCTTTATCAATGCTCATCGCTATGATTTGTTTGAAAACTTTCACTGATGTTACATTAAATATTATGACACTTGGCGGATTGGCAGTCGCTACGGGCCGTGTTGTAGATGATAGTATTGTCGTCATTGAGAATCTCGTTCGTCGGATGCGCGGAGAGAAGATTAGTAAAGAGCTGATCATCTCAGCAACGTCAGAGGTTGGTAGAGCGATCACATCGTCTACGATAACGACAGTAGCCGTATTTGCTCCACTAGGTTTGCTTCAAGGGATGATCGGTGGGTATTTCCGTCCATTTGCATGGACCGTTGCATTCGCATTATTGTCCTCTCTGTTAGTGGCCTTGACAGTTGTTCCATTAATGGGTTGGATGTTGATGCGCAATGCCAAGCTAAAAGAGCATAAAGAGTCTTCAATAAGCCGTGGGTACAAAAAAGCGTTACGTTGGTCGCTCGGACATAAGTTTATAGTATTGTTCGTTGCATTCCTGATTTTCATAGCGAGCTTTGTTCCGATCTTTGCAGGTAAAGTAGGAGTTGTGCTTCTCCCACAAACGGATTATAAATATATGTTTGCGACACTTAGCATGCCGATGGGTACGAATAAAGAATCGGTTCAAGCAGAAGCAAATCGTCTAAATACGATCATTGAACAAAACGCAGCGGTTGAAAATACGAATGTAACCGTAGGCGGTGGCATGTTCGGTGGCCATGAATCCAATAAGGCGGAATGGTTCATCGGGCTAAAATCGGATACAGATTTGGATCAATTCGTCGATGAAATCAGTCCGAAAGTAACGGTAGCAGAAGGCAGTGAGTTTTCGCTTGTGAAAGATGATATGTCGGGAGGCAACGTTATTGCCGTAACGGTGACAGGATCGACATCTGCAGATATTCGAAAGGCGACAGAACTCATTACAACAACTGTAGCTGGTCTGTCTGGAACGAAAAATGTAAGTAACAATTTGCAGGATGGTACGAAAGGAATTGCGATTTCAGTTCGTCAAGCTGACGCAGCGCGCTACGGACTGTCCGCGATCCAGGCACATCGCTTAATTAGTCCTTTCCTTACAGAGATGCCTCTGGGCCACATCGGTGATGGAAATGATACTAATGAGCTTACGATCTCACTCAATGGTGTGTCTCTTGCATCCATTAAGGATATCGAGCAACTGAAAGTAACTGCTCCGACTGGAGACGTTATTGAAGTGAAAGATATCGCACAGGTGAGTGAGGTTCAGCTCCCTAGTGCCTTGCAATTGAAAAATGGGGCAGAGTACGCAACCGTTAATGCGCAAATTACAGATAAAGACCCGAGTAAAGTGAATGGTGAATTGAAAGATTCGCTGAAGGCACTCGTGCTACCAGATGGAGTTACGTATTCCTTAGATGGAAGTAATGCTGATGTACAGCAGATGATGACTGATATGATGATGGCAATGCTAGTAGCCGTCGGAATGGTCTACATCGTCATGGTCATTGCCTTCCGTGAAGGTCGGGCCCCACTTGCAGTACTGTTCTCTTTACCTTTCGCCCTAATTGGTGGATTGTTCGGAACATTACTTTCAGGTGAGCCGCTATCGGTGTCCAGCATGATTGGATTCCTAATGCTGATCGGGATTGTCGTCACGAATGCGATTGTACTCATTGAACGAGTCCAGCAACAGATTGAGCATGGAGCTACGATACGTGAAGCACTAGTAGAAGCGGGAGGTACACGTCTACGTCCGATTCTGATGACTGCTATTGCCACAATCTGTGCGTTAATTCCACTCGCAATCGGTATGGGTGGCGGAAGCATCATTTCAAGTGGATTAGCAATCGTCGTAATCGGTGGATTAACAAGCTCCACGCTATTAACATTGATTGTCGTTCCAGTCATCTATGAGCTACTCTACTTCAGACGTTCACGTAAGCAACGTAAATCAGTAGCACCAGTTGCAGTAGAAGAGGCAGTCGCATAATTAACAAATTATAATAATAGAAGCAGAGCCCCCGGTTCATGGTCAGGAACATCTTCAGTGATGTCTTGTCTGTGAAGTGGGGGCTTTTATGATCATTTTTCAAATCGAAGAATGAAGTGAGAGTCGTTTGCCCATACTGAAAGCTATGAAAACAGCTAAGATTGGAGGGTGAATGAGATGTATAAATGGATGAGCTGGATAATCCGGATGGTTGTGACAGCACTAGTTATTAGCTTCTTGAGCATTTGGACAACCGGATATATCGTTAACAGCTATGTAGAGACAGTAATAAAGCAGCTAGATTTACCGATTGATACGCAGCCGTTCGCTTTGTCAGGTGTGTGGGGCACGTTATGGGGAGTAGACAAGCATCCTGCTAAAGTTAAAGAAGTGCAAAGCGATGTTTTAACAGACCCGGTAGTGAGAGAATCAGAGAAGGCTGAAACGGGAAAGGCGAACACTCAAACTACCGAAGATCCCGTAGACAGCGGAACAAGAGGGGAAGTAAAGCAACCTTCAGTTGAGACAACAGCAGGAGAGGAAGTCATCGCACCTTTAGACGAGCCACCTGCTAACGTTCAATCGAATGAAATAGATACATTTCCAGTATTTAATGAGAGTCTTCTCACAGATGAGCAACGTCAAAAAATATATTCCACGATTGTGTCCAAATTAAGTCAAGATCAGCTGATGCAATTGTCGAATGCGCTATCGGGCGGAATGTCAGCGGAAGAGCTAAGTAAACTTCAGACCATGCTTCAGACCGTGCTTACTGAGACAGAGTATAGCGAGCTCATAGAGATGATTCAAGGCAATAAAAAATAATGCCTAAGGACTAATTTCAGGCAAGAAAACGGTTACATTAATAGGTCTCCGGTTGTGTTTTCTGGGGGCCTATTTTATTTTTCATAATTCTAATGATGCAAATTCATTGATAGAATTGATAAATTTATGCTAAAGTATTGCTTAGCTAGTTTCAGAATTTGGGAACTGAATACCGAATGTGGGCGAAAAGAGGAAGATCATGGCCGTTTTCAGGGGAACAGATCGGATCCGGAGCGCGAAAGTCGCCTTGCGACGAACCTTCCGGCGTGTTCGATCCCAGGACTTGAAAGTACTGACTTATGTCAGAGCAATCATGAAGTTTTTCAAAAATATAAATTCACGAACCTATCGTATAGCAATGGTCGCTGCCGCGGCAATCATCGTAGTTACAGGGGTCGTTACTACCGTTGTTGTAGCTAGACAGAATTATGTTGAAGCACATATGGTACCTTACTATAATGTTGTTCTTGATGGTGTATCCGTAGGCGAGATCAGCGACAAGGATAAGGTTGCTAAGTTGCTATCCGACAAAGCGGCACAACTGAATAAAACTAATTCAAAAGTCATCATGGTGATGGATAACCAGAGCGTTACATACACCGATGAAAAGGCTTACAAAAAAGTAACAGACGATGAAGCGACACTGACCCGTCTTCAAGGGATGCTAACCACACATGCAGTTGGTGTAGTTATTACTGTTGATGGGAAAAAGGTTGGAGTTGTTCGCGATCAACAGACAGCAGATGCTTTGCTACAAAAGGTAAAAGATTTATATGTGCCTGCAGCAGCGGTAGCAACGACTTCTAAGAAGTCGGGCCCAGAAGTTAGGGCATTAGCTTACACAGCAAAGTCTGCCGATGATGAGAGCACAAGTGATCCTCAAAGTGAAATTGAATCGATATCCTTCATTGAGAGCGTTGCTTTAACATCGGAAGCGATTGATGCGTCTGAACTGTCTGATCTAGATGAGCTGTTCGCTACACTAACAGAAGGCGAGCCGATCCCGCGTGAATATACAGTCGTAAGTGGTGACTGTGTCGGATGTATTGCATCCAAGCTGAATATCTCGGATGAATTGATTTATGCCAATAATCCTTGGATTAAAAATGATATGATTCATATTGGAGATGTCATTGATCTCTCTGAGTCAGAGCCTCCAATGTTGAACGTAGAGTCCATTGAGCAGGTTACTCAACTAGAAGTCATCGACCCACCTGTTGTTTATGAGAAAGATGACAGCATTAGATTGGGTCAATCTAAGGTGCGAACAGAAGGCAAAGAAGGTCAGCAAGAGGTTACTTATCGTCAAGTTAAGCGCAACGGTGGCTTAATTGAGGAAGAAATCGTCAAGCAGACCATTATTGTTGAAGCAGTGCCTACCGTAATTCTTAAAGGGACGAAAGTCATTAAGGGTCAAGGAACGGGCAAGTTCAGCTGGCCGGTCAGCAGCGCGAGACTGACAAGCTATCTCGGTAAGCGTTGGGGTCGAATGCACAATGGAATTGATATGATCGGGAAGAGTACGATTAAAGCAGCAGATACGGGAATTGTTACGTTTGCCGGCTTTAAGAGTGGACTTGGCAACTGTATCATTATCGACCATAAGAATGGCTTTGAAACGGTATATGGACACATGAAGAGCTTAAATGCGAAGAAGGGTCAGATTGTGGAGAAGGGCGACGCAATTGGAGTTATGGGTAATACCGGTCACTCTACGGGTACGCATCTTCACTTCGAAATTCATCTTAACGATGTTGTGAAAAATCCATTAAGCTATCTTAAATAAAATAATAACGATAGAGGCTTTCTCTCCAGTCTGCATAAGACGAGAGAAAGCCTTTATTATTGGGTGAATGCTCGTCTTATGTTAGAATAACAATAGAAGTGCTTCCGAGTAGATGAGGGCGGTGAAGCAATGCCAGGTAAAATTTTAGTTGTGGACGATGAACGTCCGATCGCAGATATTCTAAAGTTCAACCTTGAGAAGGAAGGCTATGAGGTCATCTGTGCCTTTGATGGTGAAGCAGCCGTTCGACTCGCATTTGAAGAGGACCCTGATCTCATCCTACTGGATCTCATGCTCCCGATTAAGGATGGCATGGACGTATGCCGTGAGGTACGGGCAAAGCTGTCGACCCCAATCATTATGTTGACCGCCAAAGATAGCGAAATCGACAAGGTGCTCGGGTTGGAACTCGGTGCGGACGATTACGTGACGAAGCCTTTCGGCACACGTGAGCTACTCGCAAGAGTTAAGGCGCACCTGCGTCGCCAACGCAACCTAGAGGCGCGGACCGATGAAGAAGCTACTGCTGAGATTGAACGACAGGGGTTAAAGCTTTTCAATCTATTTATTGATACAGATATGTATGTCGTCTATAAGAATAATCAACCGTTAGACTTAACGCATCGTGAGTTTGAGCTTATTCACTATTTGGCACGTAATAATGGAAAAGTTATGACAAGGGAGCATCTGCTACAAGCGGTGTGGGGCTTCGAATATTTCGGCGATGTACGGACTGTCGATGTGACGATTCGCAGACTGCGTGAAAAACTGGAGGATGACCCTAGTCGTCCGGAAATAATACTGACAAGACGAGGGCTCGGTTACATGGTGCGTAATCCGAAGATGACAGGCGGTCTCTACGGATGAAAGGATTCCGCTTGTTCCGCAGCATTCAGATCAAGCTTATTCTTATGGTGCTGCTGCTTATTCTGATCGCGGTACAGTTGATTGGCGTCTATTTCATCAGTACGATGAAGACTTCGTTGATCAATACCTTTACAACAAATTTGAACAACCAATCGAACTTACTTACTTCTGTTCTCTCTGCATCGAACTTGTTCTCTAGTACAAAGGACGAGAATGGAACGGGCGATACGAATGAGCTGCTGAGCACGCTGGTCGGCAGCTTCTTCAACATTAGCGGTGCAGAAATTCAGGTGCTAGATAGTAGTGGAAAGGTGTTAGCAACGTCGAAATCTTCTCAGCAATTTTATGTAGGTCGTAAGAATACTTCGCTTCTCGTTAGCCGTGCGTTGCAAGGTGTGAGAGACAACGAGGAAGAGATCATCGACGAGGATAATACGCGGAATAAAGTTATCGCGAAGCCTATTAATAGTAATGGGAGAATCGTAGGTGCGATTTACGTTGTCGCCTCCATGCAAGAGGTTTATCAGACAATGGAAAGAATCAATCAAATCTTCGTGTCAGGCACATTAATTGCGCTCGGGTTAACGACGATTCTAGGCGTACTGTTAGCGGGAACGATTACTTCTCCAATCAAAGTATTGACGAAGCAAGCAACTGCTGTTGCAGAAGGGCGCTTTACTGAGCGTGTTCCCGTATTTGGCAAAGATGAGATTGGCCAATTGAGCATGGCCTTTAATGATATGACTGATCGTCTGAGTGAAGCACTTGCAATCAATGAGGAAGAGAAAGAAAAGCTAGCTTCAATTCTGTCGAACATGAGTGATGGTGTACTTGCGACAGATGAATATGGTCGTGTCATTGTATCGAATAGACGGGCGCGCGGGATGCTTGGTGTGGACGAGCTCAAGGAAGGCATTGAGCTCTCGATCGCACTTGGTATTGAGAAGGAGCCGATCAATGATACGCTTCAAGGCAACGAAAATGCGTTGTTACTTCGTCGGGATGAGGATGAAGAAGAGGAGCTTGTGTTCCGAGTTACTTTGACGCCGATTCGTCGACGTGATCGTGGGGTTGCGGGTGCAATAGCTGTGTTACAGGACGTTACTGAGATGGAGAAGCTAGAGCATGCACGTAGAGAGTTCGTTGCCAATGTATCCCACGAGCTACGTACGCCACTGACGACAATAAAGAGTTATGCAGAAGCATTGGGAGATGGAGCATTAGAGGAGCCTCCTTTGGCTGACCGATTCGTAGGCGTTATTCGCAGTGAGACAGAGCGGATGATTCGGCTTGTGACAGACTTACTCCACCTTTCACGATTCGATTCAGGGCGCAATCAGCTTCGCGGTCAGAAGACGGATCTCAGCGAGATGCTAGAGGAAGTTGTTGACCGCTTCTCCTTCCAATTGAGGCAAAAGGCGATTACAGCATCGGTGAAGGTTGAACATAAGCTGAAGGGTGTATGGATTGACCGTGACGGAATCGACCAAGTGCTCGACAACTTGGTATCCAATGCGATCAAGTATACACTTGATGGCGGTACGATTGAGATATTAGCTAGACGCAATGAAGCCAGCTTACTCGCCATTATGATTAAGGATACAGGGATCGGTATTCCAAAAAAAGATCTTGCTCGAATATTCGAAAGATTCTATCGTGTGGACAAGGCGCGTTCGCGTAATATGGGGGGCACAGGCCTTGGTCTATCTATTGCCCGGGAAATTGTAAGAGCGCATGGCGGTACGATTACCATAGACTCCGAAGCGAATGTAGGCACAGTAGTAACGGTGCTACTACCCATCGTGTTGGAAGGAAGTGAGCCGAGATGATGGAGAAGCTAAAAACGATATTCCTCGTCTTGCTAGTCGCATTGAGTCTCGTGCAGAGTTACTTCCTTGCTTACAGTATGCCTAACTTGGATGCCAAGGCGAAATCGGAGCTCGATTATGTAAAGACAGAACCTCTAGGTGAGGAAGAGGTTGTGAACAATCTCATTTCCCCTGAACTGCTCATCCTTCATATGGGAGAAGACAAGCACACGGTGTTTTATCCAAGTACGCAGCCGTATTACGATATTATTTTGAAGAAGCTACAGGATCGTGTATTTAAGGGTATTCAGCTTGAAGCGAGTAACACGGTCAATTGGGATCAGGTGCGTCAGGAAGATCAAGGTGTGGAATTACGATTTGGACGTGCAGTTCCATTCGAATTATTACAGCGCGTGTTCAAAATCGAAGGCAACTTCGTGCTTTCTCAAGATGCGATTGAACGGATATGGATTTTTTCAAGCAAGGGACGAGAAGAAGTGCGTACATTTTTCTTTAGCGAAGATGGACGCCGCGTCTATGAAGCGACACGCGCCGATCTAACGGTCGGAGATGTTGAGGGTTATGTGGGCTTTGGGCAATTTTGGGATGCTTATGAGACCGATAATGGACAATTATATTACCCGACTAAACCGATTTCTCGTTTGTTGGAGATACAGGTCAATTATGATCGCTATTCGACAGATCAGATGCAGGCTAACTTATTTTTCGATCCTAACACAACTCAAAGCATACCAGAACGATTAGATACACCGTTATTTTATACAGATGGGAAGCGCGGGCTTAGTGTCGAACCGGCAAGTGGGTGGATGACCTACACCGATCCTGTTGCTCCGACGAATAGTGAGAATGATTATATTGAAAATGTGCTTGCTGCAGTTACCTTTATTAATCAGCATGGAGGCTGGAACGGCAAGCATATGTTGGCGCAAGAGACCGTTCTCGAAGGAGAAAGCACAATTCGGTTTCAGCAATATTATGATCAACTTCCGATTGTGTCGAGTGCAGCACTCAATATTGGCTACATGCAGCTCGTGCTTCAACAAGGAGATGTATCCTCGTATGAACGTTCATTGCTCGTACTAGGTACGCAGGTGACAAATAAACGATCCAGGCAATTGCTTGGCGGTGAGCCGCTGAAGCTGTTGCTTGCCCAAGCACAAGCTTCTGGACGCAAGGTTAAAGCGTTATTCCCTGCCTATAAGCCAAGTTTTATCGATGACCAGCTTTCATTGAATCTTGTTTGGGCAATTAGGCTCGATAATGGTGAAGTCGCGATTTTAGCTGAATCTTCACCCATACTATCTTAAATTTTGCGGTCATAGATGCTGAGGGATTGAGGGGGTTTAAGGATGGATTGGAGACGAGCCAAAAGCGTACTCATTATCGCATTCTTGATGCTTAATGTTTTGCTAGGATATCAGCTCTGGACGGAATGGCGAGAACGTCTGAATACGACAGCCGATTGGACATCCCTACCTCCTGAAACCCAACAAGTGATGCGCGAGAAAAATATTAAGTTCAAAGTAGAAGCGAAAATCCCGACAGAAACCCCGCTCATGCGCGAGCTAACGTATACGTTTAATAAGCGAGTAGGGTTGACGGCAGAGGAACGAATTGTGTTAGATCCTGCACCAGAAACGAGAATTGTATATTTTGAGCAGGAGCTCGCTGATTCGTTAGGAGATGTGATCCCCGATCTTAGTGCTTACACGTTTGATGACCCAAGTAGTCGCGAGGGCGTGTTCGTCTTTAATCGGATGATTTACGGATTCCCGATCTTCAAAATTCATTTGGAGTTTTATTATAGTGAACAACGTATTCGAACGTATAGCCAAGATCTCATCGACATTCAACCGTCGCTGACGGAGAGTGAACAGAAGGTGCTACCCGCATCGAAGGCGATTGCAAGTCTAATTGAACGTAATCTGCCAGCAGATTCGACGATTAAAGAAATTCGCTTAGGTTATTACGGTGAAATTTTCGATGTGACGGACCGACAGGTAGTGGCCCCCTCATGGAGGGTTTTGTTAGAAAATGGCGAAGTGTACTATGTGAATGCGATCAGCGCCGAGGTTGCTACAGAGAAAGTGGATGTTCAAGCGAATTCATAAGTGAGATTGGGGCTTGTGAATAGGCAAGCATCTGTATGGAGAGGAAAGATCAGACAATGGGGCTGCGGTTTACAGTATTAGCAAGTGGTTCAACAGGCAATGCGACCGTTATCCAAAGTGATGAAGCAACAGTGCTTGTTGATGTCGGTCTAAGTGGTAAGAAAATTGATGAATTAATGAAAGGGCGAGGCGTATCCGGACAAGATCTCGATGCGATTCTCGTGACACATGAACATTCTGATCATATTAAAGGACTCGGAGCTTTCGCTAGAAAGCATAGTCTCCCTGTCTATGCGAACGAGAAAACATGGGCTGCCATGCAACGATTAATAGGCGATATTCCGGATGCACAACGATTCATTATGCCTGCAGATAGTGTTGTCGAATTTGCAGATTTGCGGGTTGAATCCTACGCGATCTCGCATGACGCGGCAGAGCCAGTCGGATACTGTTTTCAAGCGGACGGAGCGAAGTTAAGTTTGGCGACAGACTTAGGCTACGTGAGTGATAAAGTGATGCGTCAGCTTCAACAATCCGATGTACTCGTACTTGAATCGAACCACGATATTAATATGTTGCGTATGGGACGCTACCCTTGGAACATTAAGCGGAGAATTCTCGGAGATACAGGACATCTTTCCAATGAGGCTGCAGGTGAAGCGCTTTGCAGCTTACTATCGGAGAAGACAAAGCGTGTCTATCTAGCTCATCTCAGTCAAGAGCACAACATGATGGATTTAGCCAAGCTTACAGTGAATAATGTATTAGAGGAGAACGGATTATTTTACCATAAGCACGAATTCTCACTATGTGATACGTATCCAGACAAAGCGACAGAGTGGGACATTGTATCCCAAAGCATGGCACAACTAATCGGATCAAGAGCTTAGCAAAGGGGGAATTACAGCAGTAGCTGGCGATCTAGCTCTGCCTCCATATCCGCTGCTTTATCGCTTATTTCTTCTGGTGTGAGCACTCCTTTTTCAACTAATAATTCGATAATTGTGCTTAACGCAAGAAGCTGACGATAATGGTCGTCCTTCAGATCTGCCATCTGGGACGCAAGGTCAAGGTAATGCCAACTAAAATTTATAGGTTTCATTAGAATTTCTTCCTTTCTTTACATGGGATTTAGGCGTATAATTCACTTGTTGTTCGTCTATGATTCTATTACTATTCTAGTCAAACCCTATGAAAATATTCCTATGATTTCATATAAGATTACGGCGAGAGGAACCGAACCTTCCTCTAATAGAAGGATGGTGCTGGGCGATGAGTTTTTTCGATGATGATTTTTTTAACACACGGGTAACGAGACGCTCTCAAAATCGAAGGAACCGGGGCTCCGGCTTTAGACCAAATACGTTAAGTGGCTCGACTGTTCGCGTTGCGCTAATTTCTTCTGTATCAAGTGTATTGTTCATTGTTATACTGTATCTCTTGTTCATGGACGGTAAACCCACGCAATCGAATGCGCAGCCTGCAATGCTCTCCGGACAAACACTTCTTGAGGCGTCCGAAAGGATGATTAATGCCTCAGATATCGCAGGTCCTACTGTCGTAAGCGTAATTAATATGACGCAGCAGGCATTAGATATGGAAGACAAACAAATGGACTGGTTACATTCGGATCAAGTATCGGAATATGCGAGCTTAGGCTCAGGGGTCATATATAAAAAGCAAGATGATAAGGCTTATGTCATTACGAATGCACATGTCATCCAAGACGCGGTCGAGCTTTACCTCGTTATGAATAATGGGGAGCGAAAAGTCGCGAACGTTGTCGGCAAAGATACAATAACTGATCTAGCAGTTCTAGAGGTTGAAGGTAAAGATATTACGAAAGTGATCGAGATTGGGAGCTCTAAGAAGCTACGCGTTGGCGAAATGGTGATTACGATTGGCAATCCGCTCGGATTTAGTGGCTCCGTGTCGGAAGGAATCGTATCGTTCAAGGATCGAATTATTCCGGTGTCGCTTAACCAGAACGGCTTCTATGATTGGGAGCAGATCGTCATCCAAACGACAGCTGCGATTAATCAAGGAAATAGCGGCGGAGCAATGATTGATCTAAACGGAAAGCTAGTTGGCATTAATAGTATGAAGATTGCCGATTATGGCGTTGAGGGTATAGGATTTGCGATCCCGATTGATGATGCAATGCCTATTCTAGATTCACTTCTGGCGAATGGTAAAGTACTTAGACCTTATCTAGGCATCTACTCAATGGATCTAGATTTTTATTCGCACAGCCAAGATACTTCTGAGTGGAAAGATGACTTGACGGACGAAGAGATCGCTACCGATGATAAGACGTCCAATCAAGCGTTACCAGATCTTCCGGCTGATGTGAAGCAAGGTATTATTGTGCTTGAAGCGGTAGGTCCTGCACAAGAGGCGGGGTTAAAGTTTAATGATGTAATCGTTGCGTTAGATGGGAACCCGATTCAGAGTACAATTGAGCTTCGCAAATATTTGTATAGCGAGAAGAAAATTGGGGAATCTGTTGAAATAACTTATTATCGTAATGGAAAGAAATCGACGATTAGCGTAAAGCTTTCTGAAAAGACAGAAGAGTAGTAGGAGAGGAATAAACATGTACTGTATTTGCCGTGAACACGCAGAATTAGCTGTCGATAAGTTCGTAGATGAATACGAGGATGCACCCGATCTTATTAATTTACAGACGACGGTATTTACAGCTTGGGAACCACCAGAGAAGTGTGATTGGTGCGATAATCCAGCGGAAATTTTAGTCATATAGTTAAAGTAAAGTTAAATTTTTGTTAAACCCGTTGACAGTTATTAGGTGCAATGGTAAAGTGGCACATATACTTTGATGAACGGAAAGGGGGTTACGAGCATGGATAACGTAATTGTTGGCTTGGTTGCGATATTACCCGTAGGCGGCTTTATTGAGCGACATGAGCGTAACCCTCTTGCGAATTAAACTGTTGTGACTAAGGGAATGGCGTTAATCATTTCCCTAAGGTTCACAATCGGGCGCATGGTTACGTTGACGTAATCGTGCGCCCTTTCGTTTGCTTTCAAGGTCATGAAGTCCTTTGTGGACCTATGATTTGAAGATGACGACAGATTGCTTCGCAATCTGATTGGGCGTATCGCTTACGGCGATATGCCTTTTTTTGTTCTCAAAATGGAGAGGTGAGCTTGTTATATGTTCGAAGTATTAAAGAAGTTAAGTTGGTTTTTCCGCACAGAATGGAAGAGGTATTCGAGCGCGACGATTTTACTGATTGTCGTTGGAGTTATTGCAGTCATCCCGCCAAAGCTCATTGGACTGATCATTGATGGTATTCAGCAAGGCACATTGACGAGTAACGGGGCAATGACGTTACTCCTCGTATGGGTTACGCTCGCCATTGCAGATTATGGAATTACGTATGTATGGCACTATCAATTGTTCGGTGGAGCATTCGTGCTTGAACGTACACTGCGTGCGCGGTTAATGCGCCATCTGTTACGGATGACGCCAACGTTCTATGAGCGCAACCGAACGGGGGATCTGATGGCACGAGCGACCAACGATATTGGTGCAGTAGCGAATACAGCCGGATTTGGCATATTGACGTTGATCGATTCAACGATCTTCATGCTCACTGTGTTGGTTGTTATGGCTGGAACGATCAGCTTCAAGCTGACGCTTGCTGCATTGCTTCCTCTCCCGATTATGGCGTTTTTGCTTAAACACTTCGGGAAAAAAATTCATGAACGATTCATCTTACAACAGGAAGCATTCGGAAAGATGAACGACCAGGTGCTGGAGTCTGTATCGGGGGTGCGTGTCGTTCGTGCTTTCGTTCAGGAAAGAGCAGACCAGCAGCGCTTTAGCGATACAACTGAGGAAGTTTTCAATAGAAATATTGCCGTCGCTCGAGTGGATGCCATCTTCGAACCGATGGTGAAAATTTTGGTCGGGCTAAGTTATTTAATTGGTCTATGTTATGGTGCTTTACTCGTATTCAATAATGAAATTACGCTAGGTGAAATGATTGCATTTAATATGTATCTCGGTATGCTCATATGGCCGATGTTCGCACTTGGAGAGCTCATTAATATTATGCAGCGGGGTAATGCTTCACTGGATCGGATTGATGAAACGCTTGGTGCGAAACCAGATGTAGCCGAAGCGCAGGAGCCTATTATGCTCGATCTACCGGAATCATTGGCATTCAGTCACTTGACCTTCCGTTATCCGTCTTCCCATATTAACAACCTCGTGGATATCTCAGTCTCCTTAAAACGAGGTCAAACATTAGGCATCGTCGGACGGACAGGAAGCGGGAAGACGACATTACTGAAGCAGCTGCTTCGCGAATATCCGGAGGGTCAAGGCAGCTTGAAGGTAGGCGGTGTTCCGATTCAGGAGTTGGAACTAGAGCAAATTCGCGGTTGGATAGGATATGTGCCACAACAGCCCATTCTCTTTAGTAAAACCATTCGTGAAAACATTTGGTTCGGTGATACTGGGACTGAGCAAGATGAAAATCGTTTGAATCGTGCATTAGAGCTTGCATCTTTCCGCAAAGATGTCGTGTTCCTTCCAGATGGCTTAGAGACATTAGTTGGGGAGAAGGGTGTTGCATTATCTGGTGGTCAAAAGCAGCGGGTAAGCATTGCACGTGCAGTGATCGCTGACCCAGAAATATTAATGCTTGATGATGCACTATCTGCAGTAGACGCGAAGACGGAAACTGAAATTCTTGACGGAATTCGCCGTGAGCGTGCCGGCAAGACGACACTCATTACGACGCATCGTTTATCAGCGGTACAGCATGCGGATTGGATCATCGTCATGGATGAAGGACAGATTGTGGAGCAAGGTACACATGAGCAATTGCTCGAAATTGGCGGTTGGTACAAGGAACAATATGATCGTCAACAGCTTGTTTCCGTAGTAGAAAGCTAAAGAGAGAATGTAGGTGATCGTTACGATGGGATCGAACAGTAAAAGATTGTTTAAATATGCGTTAGGCTATAAAAAGACGATTATTATGGCACTAATACTGCTAGCACTTGCAGTAGGTGCAGAGCTCGTTGGACCGTTTCTGGCTAAGCAGGTCATCGATAAAAACATTATGGGAATCGAGAAGCCGTGGGTGGAGACGAAGCAAGAAGGACATTATGTGGTTGATTATAAGGATACGTGGTACATTCGTTCAGATCACCTTGATCAAGGAGCAGAGCACGGTCGTGAAATTCGAATTTTACAAAAAGGCTTGAGCTATTATTTTGTTGATTCAGCGGCCATTCCGAATGAGGGGCAGCGATCGTTCGCAAACGGTGTGCTAACGATCAAGACAGATTCCGGCCAAGTGCTGACCTACTCGGCCGTTCAATTGACAGCCTCTGAAATCTTCAGCTTCTATAGGCCGGAAATACGCGAGATGGTGCTCTTGGCAACTTCTTATGTGGGCTTCTTGCTCATTGGTGCAGCGTTCGCTTATGGACAGCGCTATTTGCTTCAAGTATCGGCAAATCGAATCGTACGGCAAATGCGCAATGACGTATTCCGTCATATTCAGCGGTTGCCAGTACAATATTTTGATAACTTGCCCGCGGGTAAAGTGGTGTCGCGCGTGACGAATGATACGGAAGCGATTCGTGAATTATATGTCTCCGTGCTGGCTAACTTTTTCTCCGGAATTATCTACATGGTGGCCATTATTGGTGCGGTATTCGTACTCAATGCACAGCTTGCACTCTTCGCATTGCCGTTTCTTCCGATCCTGTACCTGTGGATTGTCGTGTACCGCAAGTTTGCAGCGAAGTACAATCACGTCATTCGCGCGCGATTGAGTGATATTAATGGGATGATTAATGAATCGATTCAAGGGATGCCGATTATTCAAGCATTTCGTAAAGAGAAGCAGTCAATGGGAGAGTTCCAGGAGCTCAATGACGAATTTTTCAAATATCAGAATAAGCTGCTCAATCTGAACTCGCTCACCTCTCATAACTTAGTTAACGTGTTTCGAAATGTGCTGTTTCTCATCGTCGTTTGGCTGTTCGCAGGAAGTTGGCTAGGTACGGCAGTTACTGTTGGGGTGCTATATGCCTTCATCGATTATATGAATCGGATGATGAATCCGATTGTCGGAATCGTAAACCAGCTTTCTAACCTGGAGGTTGCGCGAGTATCGGCGGAGCGGGTATTTTTGTTGCTAGATGAACCTGGCATTGAAGTATCTGATGAGCGGGTGGATCGGTACAAAGGCAATGTCAGCTTCGAGCAAGTATCGTTCGGGTATAAGCCGGGTGAGGATGTGCTGAAGAACATTACTTTCCAAGCGCGCCAAGGTGAAACGCTGGCATTGGTTGGTCATACGGGCTCGGGAAAAAGCTCAATTCTCAACCTATTGTTCCGGTTCTATGATGTAGAGCGTGGTTTAATTTCGATCGATGGTATTGATGTTCGAGATTTGTCGAAGCAACAGTTGCGCGAGCATATGGGTATTGTACTTCAAGATCCATTCTTGTTCACAGGTACGATTGCCTCGAATGTCAGTCTCGATAATCCGAACATTAGTAGAGATAAGGTGGAGCAAGCGCTTCGGGATGTAGGTGCGTATGACATGTTCATGCAGCTTCCCGGTGGCCTTGATGAACCCGTTATTGAGAAGGGAAGTACCTTGTCTGCAGGACAGCGTCAATTAATTTCATTTGCGCGTGCGCTTGCATACGACCCAGCGATCCTTATTCTCGATGAAGCTACGGCGAGTATTGATACAGAGACTGAGGCCATTATTCAGCAAGCACTTGACGTGCTGAAGCGGGGGCGGACAACGTTCGTCATTGCGCATCGCTTATCGACGATTCGTGCGGCTGATCAAATTCTTGTGCTTGATCATGGGCGAATTGTGGAGCGCGGCAACCATGAGCAGCTGATGGAGCATGGAGGTAAATACCATGCGATGTATCAGCTGCAATTAGGCGGAGCAAGTGCGTAAGGTTGGGTCATGTATAGGGTGCTTAGAGCCATTTACTTTAGTGCTTCCAAATCTACAAGAGAGATACCCGTATCGACAAATTCGGGTATCTCTTTGCCGTTATGTGCTTGTAGCAGATACTTTACAATCAGTTCACCCCATAACCCTTCATTTTGTGAGAGGGCAATCGTGATTTGTCCATTTCGAATCGCTTCTTTCAATTCAGGCATCATTCCAAGAGTAAGGGCATAACGGTTAAGTCCCTTTGCTTTCCATACCAATACGGAGCCGGAGCCGGATATAAAGTCTAGGGCGACAAAGGCGTCAAAGTGGGGATGATCGTCGATCATTTGCTCTAATTGCAACAATGCGCGTTCTTTATTCCCTTCATTATATCGAACCTCCAATACATCGATATCCGTCTTATTGTTGATATAATTCAGAAATCCTTCCAACCGTTCGCTCAAGCTTTCCACTCGCTCCATCCCTGTTTCTACAAGAACCATTCCTCTTCCTTTCAACAACTGGTTAATCGCTTCACCCATCCGGGTTCCCGATTGTAAATTATCGGCTCCAATAAAGGATAATCGGTGGCTCGCAGGAGAATCGGATTCAAAGCAGATTACTGGAATACCAGCATTAATAGCTTTATTAATGTAAGGAGTGAGTGCAACGGAATCGATAGGATCGATTGCAATCCCATCGACATTTTGGCGGATCAGCGTTTCCATGATTCGAATTTGCTGTTCCAGATTAGCCTCATCAGGCGCTTTAACGATTAATTCAATACCGGAAACCTTAGCGACCTCCTCGGCGTTCTCTGTCACAACTTCATAGAAGGAATGTGCCATTGGATATATAATGCCAAACGTAAGCTCCGGTGATAATGGGTCTGTTTCCGTATGAGATTGTACAGGCAATTGTGTGTTAGATGTAGGCGATGAACATGCTAGGGTTGAAGAAAATAAGCTGAAGATCAGAATGAACTTATACAGCATATAGTCCTTGTACCGACGGCGTTGTGAGATCATTGTGTTTCTCCTTCCTGAACACGAAGTAATTCCGGAGAAAGCCCCTGTTTACGAAATTCGCGAATGTTCATTCCTGTTATTCTCTTGAACAAATTGGAGAAATAATGAGGGTCCTGATAGCCGACTTGGTAAGCAATCTCGTAAGATCTTGCGTTGGTGGAGTGCAGCAGCTCCATCGCTTTTCGAATTCGGGTCTCCATAATGAACTCGATAAAGGTTTGTCCGGTTTCTTGGCTAAATACTTTGCTGAGATGATTTGGACTGACGCAAACATGCTCAGCAGCATCCTGTAGGGATAACTTTTCATTGCCATAATTGCTACGCACAAAGGCTTTTACCTTTTCTAACATTTCACCGTATTTATCCGCAGATTCAGACCGCCATTGCCAAATCTTCTCGGCCAGTTTCTTTAAATATTCGAATGCTTCCTCCCAAGATCGAATGGAATGAATATCCTTCTGAAAGGACTGAACCGTATTACCTGATGCATCGGCGTTACGATAGATGCTTCTAGCCGCGCGAATGACCTCAATGGTTAAGTCGTTTAATAGGTAATATCCATAAAGCGATGTCTTCCACTCAATGGCCATCATATCTTTGGCGAATTGGCGAATATGGGTATCTGCTTGTGAGGCGCTTCCCACTTTTAAGAACTCGATGAAGCCCACTCGGTCCAGAAATATAGATTGGTCAGGTGATCCACCAGACAAATCCAGCAATGAATGTTTGTTTAGTCCCGATAACCGACGCCAATGTTTGTCTTCTTCAGCTTGAAGGAACGATGCGTGCACAGCCTGTAGTCGGTCATGGATTCCCCCTATTCCAAAGACAATGGAGCAGGGATAAGTATTCTCCATCTGGTCTTTAATTGGACCAGTAAAGTTGTCTATCGCAACTTGCAACTGCTCAGCGCTTTCACCCTTCAACACCCAAACCTTTTCCGTTCTGCTCCGCTTATAGTCGATGTATTTAATTTGTTCATGCAGCAGTTCGCTCATTGTTTGTTCGACTTGCTGCACAGGGTCAAGAAGAACGAGAGACTGATCATCTGTTGTCCGAATGTCGGTCAAGATGACAGCGAAATGGCGAGCGATGAGGTTTATGCCAAGCTGTGTGGCCCTTTCTATTGCTTCTGCTGAAGCGATAAATCCATTACATAAGCTGGCCAGCAATTCATCCCGAGAAGTCGATTCTTTATCAACTAAACGTTGCTTTAATTGCTTGATTCTTTCCTTATCAAGAGATTCCAAATCAATCGTTGTACTCATTTGACGAAGCAATTGGATAATGTCAGCAGAGCCAAACGGTTTCAAGCAGTATTCCTCTACGCCGATTCTAATGGCTTGTCTCGCAAATTCAAATTCATCGTGACCACTGAGAATAATAATTTTCGTATCGGGTAATCGCTGGCGAACGATGGCGCTTAGTTCGAGACCGTTCATGAATGGCATTTTTATATCTGTAATTAGAATATCCGGCTTGAGTCTCTCGATTTCCGGCAAGGCAACCTCACCATCAGATGCATCACCACAATATTCAAAGCCTTCCTTATTCCAGTCAATGCAATTGCGCATGTTTTCACGAATGACAATTTCGTCGTCTACGAGAAATACTTTCTTCACGTCGCCTCACCCCTTTGTACTGGAAATCGCACATCAATTGTCGTCATTTGATTTTCTATGCTCGTAATATGAAGCCCAAATTCACTGCCGTAATAAAGGCGAACACGCTGCTGTACGTTATAGAGGCCGAAGCCGTCAATCGTCTCACTACTCTTTTGCTCGTCCTGACGGCTGTTTAATCGCTCCTGTAACTGAGCTAGCGTATTCTCGTTCATACCGATGCCGTTATCTTCGATTCTAATAATGAGGATACGATCATTTTCGATGTGTCCGGTAATACGAATTAGCCCTTTGCTTCGCTTGTTTTTAATGCCATGGTAGATCGCGTTCTCCACTAGTGGCTGCAAAGTCATCTTGAGAATGGGGAACGAGTCTAAAGAGGGGTCAACAGAAATTTCATAATCGAGAATATCGCGATATCGCATCTGTTGGATAACTAGATAATTGCGAACGTGCTCTAATTCTTCCTTGATCGTAATCCAATCGCGTCCCTTGCTCAGGCTGATTCTAAAAAACCGGGAAAGGGCTAGGACGAGTTGAATGACTTGATCATTTTTACCGGACTCAGCCATCCAAATGATAGAATCCAGCGTGTTATATAGGAAATGAGGGTTGATTTGTGCTTGTAAAGTGCGAAGCTCAGCCTTTTGAATATGTTCTTTCTCGCGAATGCTCTGTTCCAGGAGATCTTTAATATTTTCGATCATTGTATTGAAGCTTTTTCCTAAATCAGCAAGCTCGTCTGTGCCGGTGGGCGTTACCTTCGCCTCTAAATAACCCGTTGCAGCTTGTCTCATTTTGTTTTTCAAAACTTGTATGGGTCTTGTCAGTCTCTTGGTTATAAAGATGTATAAGCCGAAGATGAAGAGGATACTAAGACCGACGCTAAAAATAATGAGCTGACGGATCTCGTGGGCATCTTCGACGATTTCTTGAAGAGGCGCTAGACCTACAACCTTCCAACCTGTCTCGACTGAGGTTGTAAATATAACGAAATTGGGTTTGCTTGCTCCGGATTGGACAAAGCTATCTTTTATAGTAGAGAGTCGAGGTGCAAGTACATCAGGGGACAATAACTGCTCTCTCTTCAAATTGGGTGCAGCAAAAATAGGTGTTCCCGTTTCGTCCGTTACATAGAAATAGCCGGTTTTTCCAATTGTGAAGTTTTCTGAAAACTTATTTACAAGCTCGTCACTCAAATCAATGACAATAAATCCGATGACCTCATGTGTAATTTGTTGTTTCACAGTAGCAATAATAGAGATGACATTTCCTTGCGGATATTGAAACCCATCCAATCTATCTGCTGTGGAAGCATCAGAAGGAGGGATGATAAGAATGTCGTCAGGATGATTCATCAAATGTTTGAAGTGGGGGTTGCGGAGCGGGTTTTGATGAAGGGCGAATACACCTTTTCGCTCGCTAATCCCTCTGCCATAAAGGTTGACCATCGAAATATTGAGTACATCATCATATTTATAGGTTTTGCGGTAAATATCAATTGTAAGCAAAATCTGTTTAGCGTCATCATAGGAGTCGGTTTGTGAGAAGAGAAATTTAAGTACATCTGGATTCTTATCAAGCTCTAGCAATCGGTTCGTATCTTGGAATAGAACATCGATGTCGCGAGCGAGTTGGTCTGCAACTAGCATGGTGGCGACTTTACTGTTGGCTGAAATCGTATTGAAAGATTTTTGATACGATATGAGGCCGACGATCAGTAGGGGAATCGACGTTAGAATGACGAACATCATTAGCATTTTGGCCCGTAGGCTCGAAAGGCTCCATTGTATTAACTTCTTCATAAGCGCTCCAGACCTTTCATCGTACTGAGATAGATAGGAGATATTAGACATGTCTATCATATAACATTTGGCAATGTAACCGCATCCATGGAATAAAAAAGTATAACTTTTAAATAAAAGAACAAAACAATTGAGCTGTAATGAGGGAAATCCCCCCAAAAACTACAACGAAAAACGTTGAAACTCCATATAACGGAAATTGTAAGCGTTTTATAATGACATCACACCAGCAAATGGTGATTCAGGGGGAGGAATAATCGATGAAGAAGTTTGGAAAGACAGGGGCATTACTTGCACTCGCACTACTCATGTTATTTGCAGTGGCATGTGGCAGCAACAATGCAAGCAATAAGGATAACGCGGGGAACAGCGCCCCAGCTAATAGCAAGGACAGTGGGCAGGCAGCAGTAGATAAAAAGGTTGTACTAGGGTTTTCGCAAGTTGGTGCAGAGAGCGGGTGGAGATCGGCCAACACGGACTCCATTAAGGAGTCTGCTGCTGATGCAGGGTTCGATTTGAAATTTTCCGATGCGCAGCAAAAGCAAGAAAATCAAATTAAAGCAATTCGTTCTTTCATTCAGCAAAAAGTAGATGTAATTGCATTCTCGCCAGTCGTTGAATCCGGTTGGGACACCGTACTGAAAGAAGCGAAGGATGCTAATATCCCTGTTATCTTGACAGACCGTGCAGTAGATTCCAAGGATACCTCCTTATACAAAACTTTCATCGGATCTGATTTCGTAGAAGAAGGACGCAGTGCAGGCAAATGGCTCGTTGAACAATTCAAGGATGCAACAGGAGACATCAATATTGTTGAGCTTCAAGGGACGACAGGCTCTGCTCCAGCAATTGATCGCAAAACGGGCTTTGAAGAAATGATTAAAAGTAATCCGCATTTGAAAATTATCGCTTCGCAAACAGGTGATTTCACTCGTGCTAAGGGTAAAGAGGTTATGCAATCGTTCCTGCAGTCAAATAAAAATATCAATGTGCTTTACGCACATAACGACGATATGGGTCTTGGCGCAATTCAAGCCATTGAAGCTGCAGGACTAGTACCAGGTAAAGATATTATTATCATTACGGTTGATGCAGTTAAGGACGGAATGACGGCAGCTGCCGAAGGGAAAATCAACTACATCGTTGAGTGTAATCCGTTGCTCGGACCTCAATTGATGCAAGCGGTGAACGATGTATTGGCAGGTAGAGAAATTCCACAAAGGATCGTGACTGAAGAGGGAACATTTACTTCTGCTGAAGCGAAGACCGCTCTGCCAGATCGTAAGTATTAAGTAATCACTATTAGAGGGGAGAATAGCCGATCCACCAGCATAGCAACGGGTGGGACGGCTTTTTTCCTCTTCTTAGGGGAGAGAAGCCATCATGGAGAATAATCAGCCCATTCTACAAATGAAAGGAATTCACAAGCGATTTCTGGGTGTGCATGCTTTAAAAGGTGTTGATTTTCGGCTATTTCCTGGTGAAGTTCATGCGCTTATGGGGGAGAATGGTGCAGGGAAGTCAACGCTTATTAAAGTATTGACAGGGGTCTACTCATACGACGAAGGAAGTGCTGAACTGGAGGGGAATCGACTATCTATCGTTAGTCCGTTCGAGGCTCAAGAAGCTGGGATCAGCACGGTGTATCAAGAAGTTAACTTGTGTCCCAATCTTTCAGTAGCGGAAAACATCTTTATCGGAAGAGAACCTCGTCGTTTCGGCAAAATATTGTGGAAGGAAATGAACAGGAAAGCGGAGCAGCTCTTGAAAGAGCGCCTTCATATCGAAATCGATGTTACTCTTCCGCTGGAGAGCTACTCAGTTGCCATTCAACAGATGGTGGCGATTGCTCGGGCGCTCAACATTTCTGCTAAAGTGCTCATTCTAGACGAGCCTACTTCAAGCTTAGATCGAAGCGAGGTTCAGGAGCTGTTCGAGGTAATCAGGAAGCTGAAGCAGCAAAACTTGGCCATCTTGTTTGTTACGCATTTTTTGGATCAAGTATATGAGATTACCGATCGGATAACGATACTCCGGAACGGCGAGTTCATCGGTGAATATATGACAAAGGAGCTTCCGCGAATCGAATTGGTCTTAAAGATGATCGGCAAGGATCTGGAACTGCTTGCAGACCTTCCGAAGTCAACTGCAGAAAGCGACAACATCGGGGGGGTATTCCTGAAGGCGTCTGGCTTGGGACGAAAAGGTTCAATTGAACCTTTTGATTTGACAATTCACAGTGGAGAAATTGTTGGATTGGCGGGGCTACTAGGTTCAGGGCGTACCGAAATAGCGAGATTGCTGTTCGGAGCGGATCATGCGGATACTGGACAGCTCCAGATCGCTGGAGACCGGGGCTTGATGGACTCACCGCGTCAAGCGATTCAGAAGGGAATTGCCTTTTGTTCGGAAAACCGAAAGACAGAAGGAATCATTGATGAACTCACTGTGCGTGAAAATATCATTTTAGCGCTTCAAGCGAATCGTGGCTGGTTTAGAACGATATCAAGAAAGCGTCAGGATGAAATCGCTGACGAGTATATTAAAGCATTGAATATTAATCCACCGAACCCGGAGCATTTAGTACGTAATTTAAGTGGCGGTAATCAGCAAAAGGTAATTCTCGCGCGATGGCTTTTGATGCAGCCGAAGCTGTTAATCCTTGATGAGCCGACGAGAGGGATTGACGTTGGGGCGAAGGCCGAGATCCAGAAGCTAGTTAAAGCATTGTCGAGGAAGGGAATGGCAGTCTTATTTATCTCTTCCGAAATGGAAGAAGTGCTGCGTGTGAGTGACACAATTGCGATACTTCGCGACCGAAAGATCGTACAGCAAATCGCAGACGATGAAATCAGTCATCACAATGTCATGCAGGCTATAGCAGGGGGATGAGGCATATGTGGAATAAAATGACTAGGCATCACTTGTTTTGGCCATTAGCAGTATTGGTGGCTTTGTTGTTATTTAATTTGATTTACAAACCGAGTTTCTTTTCCATTCGAATCCAGGGTGGACATCTTTACGGTAGCTTAATTGATATCTTAAATTTTGGATCCCCTCTTATTCTTGTTGCAATAGGAATGACGCTAGTTATCGCAACGAAAGGAATCGACCTATCCGTCGGCTCCATAGTAGCGATATCAGGTGCGATTGCCTGTCTGACCATTAGTAAAGGGGCCGATCAGGGCTCATTAAGCCTAATTATAATCGCTATCGCAATTTCTCTAGGTCTAGCAATCGTACTAGGCATATGGAATGGCATCTTAGTTGCTGGTGTCGGAATTCAAGCGATTATAGCCACATTGATCCTCATGGTTGCAGGGCGCGGAATTGCTCAGCTGATAACAGGGGGACAAATTATTACGGTGACGAGCAATTCATATAAATTTGTCGGCGCAGGCTGGTTATTGATGCTACCCTTCTCTATCTTTATCGTTGCAGTCGTATTTTTGTTTGCGATATGGGTGACACGCAAAACTGCACTTGGTTTATTTATTGAATCGGTAGGCTGCAATCCTTTAGCTAGCCGGATAGCAGGCATCCGTTCGAAATCGGTCATCATCGCTGTCTATATGTTCTGTGCATTGTGTGCGGGCATAGCAGGTATATTGCTTAGCTCTAATGTTTCTAGTGCCGATGGAAACAATGCTGGCTTATGGTATGAACTTGATGCCATTCTCGCAGTGGTCATTGGCGGAACTTCTTTGAATGGCGGTCGATTCTATCTATCTGGAACACTAGTAGGAGC
Organism: Candidatus Cohnella colombiensis; assembly: GCA_029203125.1. GTDB lineage: Bacteria > Bacillota > Bacilli > Paenibacillales > Paenibacillaceae > Cohnella > Cohnella colombiensis. The sequence goes on along the minus strand of CP119317.1, from coordinate 3,690,838 downwards.
ATTAATTATTCAAACGCTGACTACAACGATTTATATGATCGGTGTACCTCCGGAAATCACATTGGTTGTAAAGGCATTCGTCGTTTTTGGAGTTTGTTTGATCCAATCTGAAGCATTCCGCAAGCAACTGGCAAGGCTGTGGCAGACACGCCATTATACAGCAGAAAGAGAGGTGAATCGGCGTGTTTAAACGACAGTACATTCCGATCCTAGTTACGGTAGGGTTGTTTATTCTATTATTTATCGCCGGTTCCTTTCGCTATACCGGGTTCTTTTCTACCCAAGTATTGTTTAACCTGCTAATTGACAATTCATTTCTATTAATCGTTGGAGTCGGTATGACCTTCGTTATTTTAACAGGTGGAATCGATCTATCCGTAGGCTCAGTAGTCGCACTCACGACGATGCTCTCTGCCAGCTTAATTCAACACCAGGGATGGCCACCCATCATTGTCATTCCAATAGTTCTCGCTGTTGGCATCGCCTTCGGATGGGCAATGGGTGCGATTATTCATTACTTTAACATTCAACCGTTTATTGTGACGCTTGCAGGCATGTTCCTTGCAAGGGGTTTATGTTATGTCATTAGCATTAATACAATCACCATCGATAACTCCTTCTATACGAATATGGCGCAGACCAAAATTAAGATACCTGGAGGCAGCTATATTTCAATTAGCGTGATTATAGCGGTTGTTGTGGTTCTATTAGCGATTTACATGGCGCATTACACACGGTTCGGACGTAATACTTACGCTATCGGTGGCAATGAACAATCTTCATTGCTGATGGGGTTGCCTGTCGGTAGAACAAAGATGATGATCTATGCATTCAGCGGATTTTGTTCCGCACTTGGTGGCGTTGTATTTACTTTCTATATGTTATCAGGTTACGGCTTGCATGCGGTTGGATTGGAATTGGACGCTATAGCAGCCGTTGTCATTGGTGGCACGCTATTAACTGGCGGCATTGGCTATGTAGTAGGAACGTTCTTCGGGGTGATGATTCAAGGGGTAATCCAAACGATCATAAACTTCGAAGGGACGCTCAGCTCTTGGTGGACGAAAATCGTAATCGGGATGTTGTTGTTCTTATTTATTGTGCTACAACGAGTTCTAGGAGGGAGAGCTTCCACTCGCAATATGAAGTGATATATACTGAGGGGGGGATTGCAATGACCAATAGCATGAGTATATTGCGCATGTTATTCAGATCGCCTAAACGATCTGTCGGTACGAGGTTATTTGTATTGTTTGTTTGCATTATATCCGTATTGGTGGGGGGAGTCGGATTTATTTCCTACCGAATCGCCAGCGATTCACTTATTAGGCACATAGAAGCCAGTTCGGAGCAAACGATCTCCCTCGCTGGGGAAAAGCTGGATATGAAGATGCAATTCTATTTAAATGTAGCAAACCAACTCACGAATAATAGCAGCTTTACCAAAAATCTATTTCAAATTACGATCCCAGATTTGGGCAAAGAGGAACGTGAACGTAGATCAAATGAAATCCAGGATCTCTTTGACCAGCTTGCCCTTAGTGATCCTCAAATTCGGGATATCACTTTGATTCCATTAGAGGATGAAGTGAATCCGGTGAGCACCAAAAGAGAAGGGCTTGAGATTGATCAATCTGCAGCCTGGGTCGAACAAGTTCGCGCGGCGCAAGGCAAAGCAGTATGGCTACCTATCACATCGAATGGGTATTTGGGAAGCGACTCCAAGTCATTGTTTGCTTACGGACAGCTATTGGGCAGGAATAATATTGGATCACGCGAATTTATACTGTTGATTCAGATTGAAACGGCTATGCTTGAAGGGATGATTCGTGATGTCCAAATCAGTCAAGGTGGAGTGACAGCAATTGTTGACGCTTCGGGCAGGCTGATGACAAGTAATCAGCCAGCGGAATCTTTAAGTAGCTTTAAAGTGCCGAGTGTAGAAGCTCGTACAGGGAGCATTCAACTGACAGAGGATACAGGGAGTAAGCTGTACGCATATCGTGTTTCACCGATTAGCAATTGGACGGTCGTTGGTTATACGCCACTTAAGGAGCTTACCGGTGCAATTGACCAAATCGGATTACTTACGCTACTAGCAATTGCGGGATGCTTACTTATCGCTTTTATAATCGGTGTTTGGTTGATCTATATGATTGGCATTCCGATGAATCGAATGGAAGCTTTAATGAGCCAAGCTGCGCATGGAGATTTCAGGAACCGTCTGAGGATTAAAGGGAAAGACGAGTTGGCTAATGTTTCTGAAGCATTTAACCGGATGATGCAACAGATTGGGGAGCTTGTTCAGGAAACACGTCAAACGGTTAATGAAGTGGGCGCATCCAGTATGCAAATGGAGGCTGCAGCTACGAAGACTGCGCAATCTGCAGTAGAGATCAGCATAGCTAGTGATCAGATTGCACAAGGTGCGGTAGAGCTTGCTTCCAATGCTGATCGGAGCAACCAGCGCGTTGAGTTAATGGGTGAACGACTAGCTGATGCGCTGAAGCTCCAAGATATAATGGCGGCATCGGCAGAGGAAGTAAATGGTGTATGTCGAAATAGTCGAGTAACAGTAGATGAATTGATCGCCAAAAGTACGGAATCTGAACAACGGTTCCACACCGTCAGCACTCGGATTGACGGGCTTAGCAATAGCACCCAAGCGATCTATGCCATGCTCCAATTCATGACAGATCTATCCAAGCGAATTAAGATATTATCATTGAATGCCTCAATTGAAGCTACGAGATCAGGTGCAATGGGAGCTGGCTTTAGAGTCATTGCTGATGAGATCCGTAAGCTTGCCGAGCAGTCCGGCGCTTCTATTGGACAAGTAGGACAATTGACGGAGACGATACATGAAGAGATGTCCGCAACCGTATTAGCTATGACAGATGCACGATCGATATTCAAACAATTGATCGGTGAAGTTCATTCAGTCCATCGTGTGTTTGAAATCGTTCAAACTCAAATGGATCGACTGATTAACGGATCAATCGATGTCACTAGTGCAATCAAGCACTTGAATGAAACACAAGGGATTCTGGTTGCATCGATTCAAGAAGTGTCCGCAGTTTCTCAGCAATCCTCGGCATCCTCTGAGCAGGTCGCATCATTGTGTGTTGCTCAGTCTATCGTTGGTGAGGAACTTGTATTGTTGTCGGAACAATTGAAGGTGTCGTCATTCAAGCTCAATAATCAAATGACAAATTTTCAGGTAGAATAACTCAAATTAAGGAGGGTTGCAGATATGGAGAGATGGACAAGGAAGGCAATATGGATCGTGTTTTTCCTCCTATTCTTTCTTTCCGTGGGCTGCAGCACGTCAACTAATCCAGTGTCGCCTTCTAATTTGAACAATACGGACAATGTGGCCTTGAATCATAACGAACAAGTTCAAGAGAATACCGATAATGAGAGACAGATCGTCGTAGGCTTTTCACAGCTAGGGTCAGAAAGTGATTGGCGCAATGCAAATACGAGGTCGATTCAGGATGCTGCGAAGGAGGCAGGGATTGAGCTACTGTTTGCGAACGCTGAACAATCCCAGGAAAAGCAGTTCGAAGCCATCCGAAGTTTTATAGAACATAAGGTAGATGTAATTGCTGTATCTCCAGTTATAGAATCCGGTTGGGAACCTATATTGCTAGAGGCCAAACAAGCAGGAATTCCGGTTATCTTATCTGACCGTGCCGTACAAGTGAGCGATCCGTCGTTATATGTGACGATTATTGGCTCGGACTTCTATGAAGAAGGCCGTAAGGCAGGCAAATACTTGATTGATAAGATGCGCAATGAAACTGGACCTGTGGGCATTGTCGAATTGCAAGGCACCTTCGGGTCATCACCTTCAATCGAGCGAGGAAGAGGTTTTCGAGATGTAATTAAGGACCAAGAAAACTTAACGATATTGCAGTCAGAGCCGGCTGATTTTACCTACGAAAAAGGCAAAGAGGTCATGAGAGCTTTCTTAAAAGAACGCGGTAGTGAAATTAAGGTGCTGTTTGCGCATAATGATGATATGGCACTGGGCGCTATTGATGTCATAGAAGAATATGGGCTACGGCCAGGCAAAGATATCGTGATTATTTCAGTCGACGGTACGCGCAAAGCATTCGAAATGATGACCGAAGGAAAAATTAATGCTGTAGTGGAATGCAATCCGTTGCTGGGGCCAATGCTGATGCAAGCCGTTGGTGAGATAATAGCTGGAAGGACATTGCCTAAACGGATTGTTCCTCCTGAAAGTGTGTTTACGGAAGAGCTTGCGGAGAAGGAAGTCGGCAATCGTCAATATTAATGGGCATTGAGTGATAATAGTTCTCATAACGGGCTATAATAGGATAAAGTTAGCTTTGAGGCATCGTCCAAGATGCCTCAAAGCTACTCGATGATTGAAGCACACAAGCGAAAACCTTACATTTTCGGTTCGAATGTTCGGCAGTCGGTTTCCTCTGAATTGGAGGCTTGCCTACTACGGTTGTTGACGACGTAAATCGATGATGCGTTGCAGGCGTTACCCGGCGCCCAGTGCTTGCATGAGTTAACTTCGCATAGTACGTCTTTAGCCATTGTCATCACCTCCTCCTCAATAGGATGGACGAAGACAGTGGCTTTATACGTGATCAAACACATAACCGGTTAAAGCGTCCATGGAGCTGTGAGCTATTTTTCTAGTTGTCACAAGTTTAATTCCGACTTATAATGTATGAAATATATTATTTTCCAAGGAGGATTAAGACGTGGCATCTTCGAAAACATTGTCTGTTCAAACGATTGTCGCAATTGGTATCGGTTCTGCACTGTTCGCCATTCTAGGTCGATTCGGTTCAATCCCTTCTGGTTTACCTGACACGAACATTGAAACAACGTATGCATTGCTGGCATTATTCGCAGTATTGTATGGTCCGGTAGCGGGACTGTTGATCGGCTTGATCGGTCATACGTTGAAGGACTTAATCTTCTATCCCCCTCCTTGGTTTAGCTGGGTTATTGCATCGGCAATCGTCGGCCTTATTATCGGGCTTGTGGCAAGAAGCATCAAGGTGCATGATGGACAGTTCGGCAAGAAGGAAATTTTCCAATTCAATGTGTTTCAAGCTGTGGCACATGGGATTGCGTGGTTCGTTGTCGCACCGACGCTTGATGTATTGATATATGCAGAGCCGGCAGCCAAGTCATACACGCAGGGGCTAGTTGCAGGTACGGCGAACATTGTAACGACTGCTATACTCGGTACGATTCTCATAGTCGCTTACGCGAAGACGAGAACGAAGCAAGGCAGCTTAACGAAAGAAGCATAAGCACTAGGCGGGGCTGTCCCATAAGTGACCAACTTATGGGACAGCCCTTTGTGTTATGATAGCTTTATCGAAAATTACACCCAGATCGAGGTATAACCTATTGAACAAGCCAGTCATCGAATTTCGCGATTTCAGCTTTCATTATCGCGCGCAGGCAGCGCCTACGTTGCATCATATTAATCTCACGATTTATGAGGGAGAAAAGGTTCTGATCGTTGGACCATCGGGGTCGGGCAAGAGCACGCTCGCACATTGTCTCAACGGCCTTGCTCCTTTCTTTTATGCTGGGGAGTCAACGGGCTCTCTTCTCATTCAAGGTGATGAACAGCATCGATTGGGGATCGCGAAGCTTTCAGATCGGATTGGGACGGTGCTTCAGGACCCTGATGGTCAATTCGTAGGGCTCAGCGTAGCCGAGGATATTGCATTCAAGCTGGAAAATCGCAACGTACCGCAAGCGACGATGAAGAGTAAAGTGGCAGAAGCTGCGAGGGCGGTAGAACTCAACGAATTTCTTGGTGCATCGCCACATAGCTTATCCGGCGGTCAGAAGCAGCGAACGACACTCGGTGGCGTGCTTGTTGACGATGTTGATATATTGCTATTTGATGAACCGTTAGCGAATTTAGATCCACGTACAGGTCGCAGTGCGATTGAACTCATCGATCAAGTGCGCGTCCAATCGGGAAAGACAGTCATCATTATTGAACATCGGTTGGAGGATGTGCTTCATCGCCCCGTAGATCGGATTATTGTGATGAATGAAGGAAAGATCTGTGCGGATTTGCACCCGGATGAGCTGCTCAGCTCTAGTATTTTAACGGAGACGGGTATACGAGAGCCGCTCTATCTCACGGCGATGAAATATGCAGATTGTGAGATTGCCCCGCACTTGCAGCCTTCGCATATCGACACCGTTCAATTGGACTCTTGTAAGGGGAAGCTACAGTCATGGTATGAGGAATATGATCTTCCTGATCACCATCAGGAGGAAGAGACGTTACTTGAACTGAAGAACGTTGACTTTGGCTATGAGGATGACAGCTATGTGCTGCAGGATGTGTCCTTGCATTTCAAGCAGGGCGAGATGGTCAGTATCGTTGGGAAGAATGGGGCCGGAAAGTCGACGCTGTCGAAGCTGATTTGTGGCTTTTACAAGCCGAATCGGGGACAGATTCTGTATAAGGGTCGCGATATTGCGGGGGATACAATTAAGGAACGTTCGCAGTATGTGGGTTATGTCATGCAAAATCCGAACCAAATGATATCGAAGAGTATGATCTTCGATGAGGTGGCATTTGGGCTCGTTATTCGCAATGTTCCTGAGACAGAGATTACAGAACGTGTACATGCAGCGCTAAAGGTATGCGGGCTGTACGAATTTCGCAATTGGCCGATCTCGGCGCTTAGCTTCGGGCAGAAGAAACGGGTGACGATCGCTTCGATTCTGGTGCTGAATCCGGAAATTATTATTTTAGATGAACCGACTGCAGGTCAGGATTTCAAGCATTATAATGAAATGATGGAATTCCTGCTTGCACTTAATCATAGTGGAATGACGGTAGTGATGATCACGCACGATATGCACCTCATGCTGGAGTATGCACATCGTACGATCGTATTGTCAGACGGCCGCAAGCTGGCGGAAGGCACACCGGCAGAGGTGTTGACGAATCCGAGCACGGTGAAGGCAGCCAATTTAAAAGAAACATCAATCTATGAGTTAGCTCAAAAGGCAGCAATCGACGATGCGAAAGAGTTCGTACGTAGATTCATCGCGTATGATCGGAGGAAGCGTGCACAGTGAAAATCAAGATGTTGACTTACACGAATCAAGATTCACCCATCCATCGACTTACGGGGGCGGTGAAGCTGATCTTCTTCGTTCTCTGGTCAGTCACTGCGATGGTAACTTATGATACGCGTTGTCTTCTGGCGATGCTGCTGCTCAGTCTTTTTATTTTCAAGGTGGCTAAGGTCAAATTCAGTGATTTCTCATTCATACTCTACCTCGTTCTATTCTTCATGGTGCTCAACCAAGTGGCGATTTACCTGTTCTCTCCGATGGAGGGCGTGAAGATCTATGGGACGAACCATGAGTGGTTTCATCTGATTGGGCGGTATAATGTGACGGGGGAGCAGGTATTCTACCAACTGAACATTATGTTAAAATATTGCACGGTGATTCCGATGGCGCTGTTGTTTATTTTGACGACAGACCCGAGTGAATTTGCTGCCTCACTGAATCGTGTAGGGGTGAGCTACAAAATTTCCTATTCCGTTGCGATTGCGATGCGATACATTCCCGATGTACAGCGCGATTTTCAAAATATCTCGTTCGCCGCTCAAGCCCGAGGAATCGATATGTCGAAGAAGGAAAAGCTGGGACGTAGAATTAATAATGCGATGGCGGTTATTATCCCTCTTATTTTAACGAGCTTACAACGAATTGAGTCGATCAGTGCGGCGATGGAGCTAAGGGCGTTCGGACAGGGGAAGAAAAGAACGTGGTACAACGCGCGGCAGTTTGCGAAAAGTGATTATGTGGCTTTGGTGATAATTGCGGTTGTTATGGTGGGGACGTTAGTGATTACTTTTTATGATGGCAGTCGTTTTTACAATATTTATTGAGAAATGGAGCGGATGGTGTGACAGATTTCTTGGAATTAGGCGTATCTGAAGAACGGATACGGGTGCTACGTGTAATGGGGATTACATCGCCGACACCGGTACAAGCAGAAACAATTCCGATTGTGTATCAGGGCAAGGATGTCATTAGTCAGGCACAGACAGGAACGGGGAAGACGCTCGCGTTCGTGTTGCCGATGTTGGACAAGATCAATATAGAGCTACCCGAAGTGCAAGGGCTAATCGTGACACCGACACGCGAATTGGCGATCCAAATTACGACGGAAATCAAGAAATTACTAGACCCTCGTGGAGCAATTAAAGTGCTGGCAGTATACGGTGGGCAGGATGTCGAAGCGCAGCTTCATAAGCTGAAGGGTCAAAACCATATCGTGGTCGCGACACCAGGGCGCTTACTCGATCATTTGCGCAGGGAGACGATTTCATTAGCAGGAGTCAAGATGCTCGTGCTGGATGAAGCGGATCAGATGCTGCACATGGGATTCTTGAAGGAAGTCGACGAGATCCTTCGTCAAACGCCTTACAAGAAGCAAGCGATGCTATTCTCAGCAACGATGCCGCCTTCTATTCGCGAAATGGCAGGGCGTATTTTGCGCAATCCGGAGCATGTTACCGTGAAGAGCGAACGGGTTACGGTCAAAGACATTCGCCAATGGGCAATAGAGACAACCGATCGAGCGAAGCAAAAGACGTTGGTTCAGTTGCTTGAGGTTACACAGCCGTATTTAAGTATTATCTTCTGTCGAACGAAGCGTCGTGCGAGTGCGCTCAACTTAGCGTTGCAAGAGATGGGCTATGCGTCTGATGAGCTGCATGGTGACTTATCGCAGGCGAAGCGGGAAAAGGTAATGAAGCAATTCCGCGAAGCACGGCTGCAGCTACTTGTGGCGACAGATGTGGCGGCGCGGGGTCTTGATGTAGAAGGCGTAACGCATGTGTTCAATTACGACATTCCGCAAGATGTAGAGAGCTATATTCACCGGATCGGACGTACCGGACGCGCTGGGGAATCCGGGCTAGCGATTACAGTCTATACGTCGCATGATCGTCGTGAGCTTGCTGATATCGAGAACGGAATTGAGCTTGTGATGGAGCGCCGCGATGAGGAAGGTAACTCGCTAGGAGGCGGAGGGCTTGAGAGCTCACGCAGCAGTGGCGGCTTCGGTCGTGTCGGTGGCGGCGGACGCGGAAGTGAAAGTAGTCGTCCGGGCGGTCGTGGTGGCCGTGGCGAGGGGCGTAATGCAGGTCGTGGCGAAAGTGGCGGTCGAAGCTCGGGTGGCGGTGGCCGTTCAGGTGGCCGTGGCAGAAGCAGTGATGCTCGTAGTGGAGCGGGTCGCGGTGGATTGAGCGCTGGACAAGCGAAGGGCCGCAGCATTGAGGCATCGAAAGCACGCAGTGGAAAGAGCGAACGCAGTGCGAGCGTAGCTTCGGAAGGGCGCACAGGTGGACGTTCTAGTAAGCCTGCAGTACGCGAGAACGGAGATCCGACATGGAGCGTAGGCGCGCCTGCACAGCCACGGAAGTTCGATCGTGGCAGTCGCGATAGTGGCGGAAGCGCAGGTCGCGGTGGGCGTGATAGCGGCGGTCGTGATAGTAGTGGCGGTAATGCAGGTCGTGGCGGGCGTGATAGTGGTGGTCGCAATAGTGGCGGTAGCGCAGGTCGTGGCGGACGTGATAGTAGTGGCGGTAACGCAGGTCGTGGCGGGCGTGAAAGCGGCGGCGGTCGTGGCACGCAGGCGCCATCTGGTGGAGGTAATCGTGGTGGTCGTGATAGCGGCGGTAGTCGCGGAATGAGCGGAAGCGGTGGCCGTCCAGCCAATAAGCGCGCCCCTCGCGGGAGATAATGAATCTGTTAGCATATGGGAAATGTAAATGAAAAGGGGATGTCTCAATTACGAGACATCCCCTTTGTGCAGCCATTCGTTCACCCATGGTCATCGGACATGAGAGCCCTTATTTGTGATTTTTACGGGGGATGTGAGCATAGAACGGACACCACAGCCCTTATTTGTGGTATTGAGTGCTAAAATAACAATATTTGTTGCGAATAAGGTCCCACATGTCCGCTACGGTTGCAAAATTTGGATTTTGAAGCAAATAAGGTCCCACATGTCCGCTACGATAGCAAAAAGTGGATATTGAAGCAAATATAGTCCCACAAATCTGCTATGTTCCAAACACGTGCATAATGAGGCATATAAGATCCCACATCTCCGTAACGCATGAGGGTAGAACGGTTTCTATTTGTATTAACTTTCGCATTGCGCCTTCACCGTCCTTGGAGGGTGAAGACGCTTTTGATTGTCTAAGACGACGCTTATCTACAAAAGCGCCTCAATCGAAGGCTGCAACTCAGCAGGAGCAACAGCTGGCTCGATCCGTGCGACCACTTCACCTTGGCGATTGACGAGGAACTTCGTGAAGTTCCACTTCAGCTCATCCTTGTTAACGCCTTCTCCAGCTCCTTGATCTTCGCCTTGGAAAGGCTGCTCAGCGATCAAATGAGCAAACAACGGATGTTTGTTGTCGCCGTTCACTTCGATCTTCTCGAACATCGGGAAGGTGACGCCATAGTTCAGTTGGCAAAACTCGTTAACCATTTCGTTGGAATCAGGATCCTGCCCGCCGAACTGATTACATGGGAAGCCTAGAACGACGAAGCCACGGTCCTTATAAGTTTCATACAGCTTCTGTAGCCCTTCAAACTGCGGTGTTAAACCACACTTGCTGGCTGTGTTGACGATGAGCACCACTTGCCCCTTGTACTTGTCGAGTGAAATTTCCTGTCCTTGAATACTATTAGCCTTATAACTGTAAATACTCATAACATGCGTCTCTCCCTCGTAATGTGAACTTGTTCTATTTTTATTTTATAATGAATGGGTCCATAAATACAAAAAAAACGGAGTTGGAAACAACCATGGCAGGGAACGGAAAGCTAAGAAGTGATGTAAAACCAGGGCTAGAGGTCGATATTGTGCTCAAACAAGACCAACGAACAGGTAAGCTTACACGTGGAATTGTGAAGGATCTTTTAACTAATTCAGCTCAGCACCCTCATGGGATAAAGGTGCGATTACAGGAAGGACAAGTCGGCCGAGTGCAGCACATTATCGGGGGTGGGGTGAAAGGTGACTAATCGTTGTGAGTGTGGAGGATGTTCTCCGGGGCGGTTTTACGTGACGACTCGACACTATCTAACAAATATGAATGATTCTCAAGACAAAATTTCTATTTGTTATTTTTTATAAATTAGTATAATAAATACATCATATATGTGAGTTAAGGGGTTAAAAAGGAAAACAGTGTGATATATAAAGCTGTTGGAGGTATAACCTAATGAAAAAGTACATGTTTCTTATGTTAGTAGTACTTTTATTTCTCAGTACAATGCCGTTAAGTGTATCTGCCCAATCCTTGTATAAGGAAAACGAAGTGCTTTTGAAGCTAAACAATGGCTATGTTCTTTACTCTGATCAGACGATGCCATATGTAGACAAGAATAACAGGACGCTAATTCCTCTTAGAATGATCGGAGACCTATTGGGTGCCGAGGTCAAATGGGATGACAAGAAGAAGGAAGCAGAGGTCGGTTACAATAAAGTCAAAGTCAATTTTACAGAGGGTAAAAAGTATTTTAGTAAAAATGGAGAAACAGTCAAAATGGATACTTCCGTCACAATTAAAGATGGAACCATAATGATTCCGTTGCGATATATCGCAGAGGCGTTCGAGATGACTTTGCATTGGGACAAGATAAACCGTGTCGTTGAATTGATTCATCCCAATTTGCTCAGCACGAAAGCCTTCTCCCATTTCGATGAAATGGAAAATCGGGATGATACATTCGAGGGGCAGTTCATCCCGGTGAAGGTGGAGTTCGTAAAAGGGAAAACGAGTGACGAAAATAAGCTGCTTGTTTCCGTGCGGAACACCTCGACAACAACGATTGAAGCGGAACATATGCACCGCAATGCTCGATTTTACAGCGATCCGAATACGGAAATGGGCATAGACACGCACGGTTATACAGCATCTAGCGGTTTGACAGGAATAAATGAGCAGGATATTCCGGCAGGCGCGGTGTTTGTTGACACAGTCAGTATGAAGTCGCTGGATACTTCATTTGATAAACATATCAAGTATCTCATCTTCAATTATTTCAACACGAAACAATAACAATCACTACAAGGCATTTTCGGTGCTCATCGTGTATGCGGTATTAGTAGGACGTAAACAGAAGAAGATATATGTTAAGAAAAAAAGCTGGAGTGAAGAGCCTGCCTATGGAGATCTATCTGAACAAGTATAAAAAAGCGATTCGTGCGTTACCCAGCGATACCGAGCTTACGAAACAAGATCTGCTCGTAGACGATTTTCTCCTAGCCCGCGAAGGGAAGCTTGAAACGTATTACGCACCTCACAATGAATTCATTAATCGACGTGCTAAAGTCGTTATTGTGGGCTTAACACCGGGATGGACGCAGATGAGAGTAGCGTTCCAAGCGGCAAAGCGTGCGCTAGATGAGGGTTTGTCTGATGAGGAAGTGGGCAAGCGGGCGAAGGAATCGGCTAGCTTCGCGGGAAGTATGAGAGTGAATCTCGTCAGTATGCTTCAGGCACTCGGCTTACACCAGCTTCTCGACATCCCCTCTTGTGAAAGCTTGTTTGCGGAACACCGATCGCTACTGCATACGACATCTGTGCTGCGGTTTCCCGTGTTCGTTGGGGGGCGTAATTACAGCGGGAGCCAGCCTAATTTGCTTACTACTGCTTCACTGAGGGAGTCGGCAGTCGCACATATGAGCAGAGAATTGGGAAGCTTCGAACGCATATTGGTTATCCCACTTGGAAAAACGGTGGAGGGTGTGCTTAAGCTTGTTGTTCAAGCAGGAAACTTAGATGAATGGTATTGCTTGTGGGGATTTCCCCATCCGTCCGGGGCGAATGGGCATCGACATCAGCAATTTGCCGCTCTGCAGGATGAGTTCAGAGCTCGATTGAAAGCTGCGTTATAAGAAGGACTACAGAACAGCAAGCTTTTCTCTCAACCACGAGATTACCGATTCCTTATCACGATAGATCGGGTTAATACGATCCCAGATGTCATGAAAATATTGCTGGAATGCGGTGACGATTGTTCCTTCGGTGATGGCGATTAATTCAACCTTTGAGTTCGTACCGGCTCTTGGCATAACCCCCATTGCAATCGTATGGTCACCCTTAATGTCGAATTGCGCACGATGGATGAGGTCGTATCTGTGATCATCGATCAGGGCGATTTCGAAACGATCATAGGTTTGCAACAGTTCAATGAGATGATTGAGATGGTCTCGAATGTCTTCAAGCGTCGGTCGAAAATAGGGGTTCATATAGTATTCCCGCGTTCTAACCAGTTCTTCAATCGCTCGCATCGGGTAAATATGTCGCGTCTGAAAGCTCGGGATGTCGCGATAGAATGATTGCACCGTGTCCACGATGCGTCTCCAATGAATCTGTCGTTCTGCTTCATCTGGTATGGATAGCTGAATATACTTCTCCATAATTTCAAGCGGTACAGTCAAGTAAGACAGATCGTGCATACACATCAACTGACTTCCGAACTTCCGGTCTTTGGTCGGATTGAGCTCGAAATATTCATTTTGATTCAAAATATGAATTAACGGCTCAGCATGATGGAACATCTGCTCGGCAAAGCGCTCGATGACACGAACAGCTTCAGGCTCATTCAAATAGATCCCCGCATCAACTTCCTTATATAGATTCGTAGCATAACTCATAATGGCGCCGTACCCCTTGCAAACAATAATCTCTTGGGCAGGGTCATCGATCCCATATTTATTAAAGTAGGAGAGGGAGTACGCTCCAGAATAGTTGGTCCATTCGAGAATTTGATTGACTAACCGGAGTGAACGCTCTACATTTTTATTTAATTTGCACAGATGACGAACAGACCACCCTGAGCGTAAAGCCTCAATTATCGTTTGTTGCCACTCCTGATGAAGTATGGGGTACCCCTCGAAGTAATCTTTTTCACTGTGAAACGTTAAAATGATTTCGCGACCAACGTTATCGCTAGACTGTACAAGTGCCGACTTTAATAACGAGATTGCCGCTTTAAGTATCATTTCTCTATTCGCAAGGACAGACGGAATCGGCGTATATGGGGAAGTAAGATCAGTAGGCTGCTGTTGCGGAATTTCCCGTTGTTCGCGATGGGTGTTTGCAAGAAATTGCGAGACAATTGTTTGGCAGTCGGCTTGCTTATAATTTCTTCTAGAGGTCACATCCAACGTTAACGTGTACACTTGTGCTTCGTGAAGAACATGCTGTACTTTGTCTTGAAGTGTGGCGGCTTCATCCCATAACGTATTCGTCTGATCTAGGAAAATGTGAAGTGCGGAACGTGTTGCTTTCTTATAGTCGCGATCTATTCCATCGCAGAGCACAGCTGCAATATCGTTGATGTAGCTCGAATGTAAGGAAGGTGTTCGATTGCCTTGAATCCACCTTCGAACGTAGGAAGCATCGATATTCAACGCTGTAGCGAGTCGTGCGGCTGACCAATCTCGTATGAGGAGCAGCTCTTTGAGACATTGTCCGAACTTCATTTTCTGGATCATTTTCCCACCTCGAATTTAGTTTACCATAGTGGCAAGGTCAATAGTGTCCTGTCCTGCTAAATTTAGGGAATTTACATGCTATACTCTGCTCAATAAAGAGGAGGGTTATTTCAGATGAAAAAGTTATCCGTCGTAGTTGCAGTATGTTTGGTAGCATCGATCATGTCAGCGTGTGCTCAAGAGAAGAAAAGTGAAAGCTCGATGTTTCGTGGAGATTTGAAACATACGGGTTTGTTTGATACGAAAGGTCCTGTTGAGCTTCATGGAGTGAAGTGGAAGTTTCAAACGAAGGACAAGGTACGCACTTCTCCGGTGATTGCTCTCGGCACAGTATATTTCGGAAGCGACGACGGACAGTTTTATGCAGTTAATGCGACAACAGGCACACAGAGTTGGGCGTTTAAAACAGAGGGAGCCATTAAGTCCTCGGCTGCGGTAATAGATCAGACGGTGTATTTTCTAAGCGGTGATCGGAAGCTGTATGCGTTAAATGCAGAAGATGGAAAGTTGATATGGAGCTATGAGACTGCAGAGCAGGACGAGCCGCGCGATATCGTCGATTATTGGCAGTCTTCTCCTGCTGTGTCGGATGGGAATGTGTATTTTGGCGGGGGTGAAGGCAATTTCTATGCGGTTGATGCGAATACAGGTAAACTTGCGTGGAAGAAGAAGCTAGCTCTTGATGGTTATAAATATGACAAGGGGCTTGTACCGATTTTGCATTCGTCTCCTGCGATTGACAAGGGTGTCATCTACATGGGCCTTTCCGGATATGACATGTCGAAGTCACAAGAGCCAGGTAATGTGGTTGCTTTAGATGCGAAGACAGGTGATCAATTGTGGGTTTCACCCCTTTTGAATGCGGTAGATTCTTCGATTACGGTCGATGACAAGGCGTTATATTTTGGGATGCGTAATGGTGGGATTGCTTCATTAGATAAGCAGACAGGCAAATATGTGTGGAGAGGCAGTCAGGTTCAGTATTTGCTTGGATCAATGGCGATATCGGGAGACACGTTATTTTCGGGCAGTTCAGATGGTCATGTGCTTGTAGCGCTAGAGGCAGCAACGGGTAAGCAGAAGTGGTCGCTCAAGACGGTCGATGCGATTCACGCCTCGCCAGCAACAGATGGGGAGACGGTATATGTTGCTTGCGGCAATCATTACACGGAAGACAATCATGGGTTGATCTATGCGGTAGATGCAAAGACAGGTGAACAAATATGGACTTATCAAACGGGCGGCAACGTCTACTCTTCTCCGGCTTTAGATCAAGGTGTTCTCTTTATTGGATCGGATGATGGATATATGTATGCGATTCACTAGCAAGCGAGGGTGGATGGGGGTAAGCGGGAATGAAAATATTTGTTGCTATAATCATCATTAGTTATATTGCGATGTTCCTATTAAGTGGGTGCTTCGGTAAGGCAGAAACACCAACGCAATCGCATTCACCAGTTCAGTCTAGCCCCATTACGCAGTCTGATGAACAAGATCAGTTGGAAGCTCCTAGCAGCCCCAGCCCCGTTCATCCAACACCATCGTTGATCGATGTAGATTCGCACGTCGTTACCGTTCAGGTACATAGTGATATGCTTCATCGTGACATGGAGATGTCGGTATACTTGCCGGCGGGATATAGCAAAGAGGTAAAATATCCTGTGCTTTATATGCTCTATGGCTATGGAGGCACACATGATGCATGGTTTACCTATCTGCATCTCCAAGATGTCGCTGATCGACTTATTGAAGAGGGAGCAATTGATCCACTTCTGATTGTTTCTCCCGATTATGGAAATAGCTTCGCAGTCAATTCTAGAATTGAGGATGGAAACGATCCTCACAGTGTCGATATTGGACCGTACGAGGATTATTTGATCCAAGAGGTTATCCCCTATGTAGATACCAATTACAGCACGGATGCTTCTAATAAAGGCAGATATGTCGGGGGAGCATCAATGGGCGGGTATGCTTCACTGTACTTGGGGTTCAATTATCCTGATTTGTTTAGCAGAATAGGCGCACATAGTGCTGCAATATGGAATTACACGTCAACGGATCAATTCATCGGTCAGCGAGATTGGCTCTATGCGAATGATGCTTTGCGGGAGCGTCGTGATCCGTTCAAGCTAGCGGAGAGTCAGAAGCTAGATAGCGTTGAGGTGTACTTGGATTGTGGCACAGGAGATGCGTTAGCAGAGAAGGATCAGGCATTGTACGATTTGCTCGTATCCAAGGGCATCGAAGCAGAATGGGTTCCTTCTCCGGGGGGACACGATGCAGCTTACTGGTCGAGCCAGTTGGAAAATTATTTGTTGTTTTATAGCGGGGTTGAGCAGGACACTTGAGCGAGGAAAGTCGATTGTAGGGAAGGACGAGAAATACAACCTACCAGTAATGTTGGAAAGCAGGTTGCTAGTAAAGGTCGATTGAGTGGGCTCTTCTTGTTATAATGGCTGTATTAGCTGATAAGCAACCAAGGGAGAGTCTGAGCGAATGTCGAATTTACCGAATTGTCCTAAGTGCAACTCTGAATATACCTATGAAGATGGGAATCTGCTCGTATGTCCGGAATGTGCCCATGAGTGGTCTTTGGATTCGGGCACGGATGATGGGGATGAGAAAGTTGTGCGGGACGCGAATGGGAATGTTCTTAACGATGGAGATACAGTAACTGTAATAAAGGATCTGAAGGTCAAAGGAAGCTCGTCCACACTGAAGATCGGCACGAAGGTGAAGAACATTCGTCTAGTCGAAGGCGATCATGATATTGACTGTAAGATTGATGGTTTTGGCGCGATGAAGCTCAAGTCTGAGTTTGTTAAGAAGAGCTAGGGGCGCAACTATGCATATACAGATAGCTACGGTCGGGAAGCTGAAGGAGAAGTATCTTGTACTCGGGATCGCAGAGTATGCGAAGAGATTAGGGCCCTATGTGAAGCTTACGCTCACAGAGGTGGCCGATGAGAAAGCGCCGGAGACGATGAGTCCGGCGGAAGAAGCGCAGGTGCGCGATCGTGAGGGGGAGCGGCTACTAGCGCAGCTGAAGCCCGACGCTCACGTTATCGCGCTGGCGCTGGATGGGGAGCTGTGGTCGAGCGAGGACTTGGCCGATCAGCTCGACAAGTTAGCCACGTATGGGCGCAGCCACGTGGCTTTTGTTATTGGCGGGAGCACGGGCTTGGCTCCCGCTGTTTTGTTGCGCGCCCAGCAGAAGCTAAGCTTCGGGCGCATGACCTTGCCGCACCAGCTCATGCGGCTGGTGCTGATTGAGCAGATTTATCGGGCTGTGAAGATAAATCGGGGGGAACCGTATCACAAGTAAGGGCAAGTTTTTTTGGGGTGAAACGTGCAGGAGCCTGTTATAGCGTGTTGAGCGGCATGGGTTTGGGGTAGGTCACTCGTCCCCGAAACGGCTGCACAAAATTATTATCGATTAGTGTTTAAAACTGGTATAATTAAATTTACATTCATTCAGGGAGAGGACACCATGAGAAAAAAGCTAATAATCCCTACTATCGCAGCAATTGTTTTACTAACAGGATGTTCAGTGAGTAATACATCAACAGAGAATTCAGCAGTTTCATCCGTTACGACCAGTACAGAGACAAAAGGTGTTTATGGACTAGGAGAACAGATTGTAGTAGAAGGTGTTACATACACCGTCACTGTAGGGGAGCGTAAACAACAATTAAGTGGCGATAGCCGTATTGAAGCTAACGAAGGATATGAGTTCGCCACTTATAACGTACATATCCATAATACAAGCAACGATGACTACCGTTATAGTCAGTCCTCTTTTAGTATCGTGACAAGTACAGGTGAGATTATAAGTAACCTTCTGATCTTTGATTTGAATAATGAACTTGATGAGCTAGGAAGCGGAGATCTCGCTACTAATGGGCAAAGATCAGGCTGGATAGCCTTCGAAATACCTCAAGGGGATGTGCCTTTGGAAATAAGATTTGAAACAAAATCTTTTTCAAAAAGCGATAGTGCCTCTTTCAAAATACAACTACGTTAAAATAAATCAATAATCTCCTTGTCGTGCGCTCTGGCTTGCGTGAAGAAGGTCTTTAATTGGCGAAAGTAGCCGTCGATGTGTTTGAACAACGGTGGGGGAGCACTCCGACACTTGCTCGGGCAGGCACAGCTGATTTACACAAGGATATAATTATTTAACAGTTAACAACATTGCTGGCTTCACAACAGGTGGCAACTCCAACTGAAACCGTTAAGTAAAACCAAAGTAGTTTCAATTTAATAAATCAAACAGGACACCAGCAGAACTAAGTGTCCTGTTTTTGTGGTCGAAGAAAATTTAGTGAAACAAGGTGAATCATCAATCCATGTAGCACATGAATTTTCGCCTTAGAAATCTACTGCTAATGCGGGGCCATAGTTAGGAGCCGTTGCATTTCGACTTCTTTCTTCATTACTTATTAAATGATAAAGGTTTACTGAGAGTCACCTTATTAATGAAGGAGATGAAGAATTGGTAGTTCAAGATGCTAGGGTGCTGAGCTATGATAAAATAATGATTGTTGCTCATCCCGATGATGAAACGATATTTGGTGGGGCCCAGCTCATACAAGAGAGTGGATGGCTGGTCATTTGTGTGACAAACGGGAACAACATGCAAAGACGCATAGAATTCCAGAAAGTAATGAAGAAGGTTCATGCGGAATTTGAAATGTGGGAGTATGAAGATAAATGGGGTGGCGACTTTGATCAGCTTCGTTTGAAGTCAGATCTAGCCGAGGTGCTTGCACGGAAACCGATATCAAAAGTGGTCACTCATAACTTAAAAGGGGAATACGGACACACACAACACATCGCAATATCCAAAATTGTTCATGAATTGGTTGATCACAATATCTACGTATTCGAAACATCGCAAAGAAAATTAGATGAAAAAGTATTAACAGAGAAACAGCTGCTGTTAGAATGTTATAAAAGTCAGGATATTGAATGGTTAAAACCATATATTTGTTATGAAACCATTAAGCGAGTAAGGTAATGCATGGTATCATTAAATAGAATTTAATAGGAACTAGGCAACTTTTTAATTAAGAGTACCTCTTAGAATGGGATATGGACTGACCTCTGGTTATTCTATCGAAGTTCTGAAGGTGCTCTTTTTCGCTTTCCCGTATCATAAGTAAGGGCAATTTTTTTTATCTTTCAATCCACGCAACAAAACGAGTTCTCATACAACTCATAGATGGTGAGCAGCTGCTCCGCAAAGTTTTTCTCAGCGCTTTTAATCCAGTTAATAAATGCCATGTGGAAAATTTCAACCGCAAATCGCGCTGCAAGCTCGGACAGATCGCTATCATATTTGGCAGATAACGAGTTTGTGACAGACACAATGAGCACCTGCCCCTTCAATAACTCCCGTTCCTGTAGATCAGGGTTGCTTTGAATAATTTGATTCCGCGCTAGCACCCTCTCCCGCGAGTCGTCGAAAAACTCGGAAATCGATACAAAACCTTCAACCGCAAGCTTCAGCGGTTTTTTCTCGGCGTCAATATTGTTCGTTATAAAAGCCGCAACCCCCTGCCCCAGCTCATTGCTCGTGTCAAAAAGCACGTCCGACTTGTCCCTGAACTGCCGGAAAAAGGTTCGCTCCGTCACACCCACAAGACTCGCAATCTCCTGCACAGTCGTGTTTTCATAGCCTTTTTCCATAAATAATTTGGCCGCCGCTGCTTGTAATTTTTCTTTGCTTTTCATTATTATCAGTCCTATTTATGTTATTAGTGTAATAAAATTAAAAAGGTCAGTTTGTGACATTTTTTCTTGACAATAAAAACCAGCAAGTATACAATCGTTTCAAATGTCAGTTTGTGACACTATCTTATCAAAAAGAAGAAGAATACACAATGAAAGCTGTTGTATACAAGGAGGAGAGACAATGAACGAAACACGTATGGATATTAAAAACAAAGTATTTTTAGTTTCTGGAGGATCATCCGGAGTAGGTAAAGCAATCGCAAAGGGACTAGCCAAACTTGATGCCAAGGTCGTGATCATCAGCAGAAGTGCGGAGAGTGCAAAAGCTGCATTAAAGGATATTTCGGAAGCTACAGGCAACAGCAAGGGAGATTGGGTGGTGGCGGACCTTTCCCTACAGTCATCGATCCGGGAAGTCAGCGACGTGATCAAGCGGAAATACGATCAATTGCATGTGCTTGTTAATGCTTGTGGTGCAATTTATTTTAATAAGGAATTGACGGCAGAGGGGATTGATCGTATGTTTGCAGTCAATGTGCAAAGTCATTATCTGCTGACTAACCGGCTGCTCGACATCCTCCAAGAAAGCGGACCTGCACGCGTTATCACAGTGTCGGGCAACCCTAGATTTATGAAGAATCCCGTCATTAACTTCGAGGATATTCAAATGGAGGACCAGTATAGCGTGATGCGTGCAGCCAACCAGTCGTTGTTCGCCAAGACGCTGTTTGCTTTCGAATTGGCAAAGCGTATGGAAGGAACGGGAGTAACCTCCAACGCTTTTTATCCGGGGTTTGTGAAATCCAATCTTTCGAGGAATGCGCCTTGGTATCTAAGGCTCGCTGCACCTCTCATGAACGCAACTGCCAAAGCAGAATGCGGGATCGGGGTTTATCTGGCGTCAGCGAAAGAAGTAGAGCGCGCAAATGGCGTGTTCTTCGATAATAAGAAGCAGATCGTACCGATTCAGACCAGGTTTGATGAAGGAGCAGGCAACAAACTGTGGACCTTGTGCGAAGGGCTGACAAGTTACTAATCGAGCCGCTTGTCTAGCGATTAAGAATGCTTTGTCAAGAACGTAGTGATATCGAGCAAAGGCCATCCCGCAAAAGGATGGCCTTAAAACTTGCCGTTACAGACAGCGCGGGGAACCGTATCACAAGTAGGGCGAAATTTTTGAGCGAAAAGGCCACGGCTGACTTTAGAACGTAATAATCACGTTACCTTTTTTACGTTCGGTCTCTACATATTTGTGGGCATCAGGCAGGAGCTCCAAAGGATATTGACAATCGATCACGGCGTTCAGTATCCCATTTCTTGCGAGTTCCATGAGAAACGCCAAATTCGCTTTGTTTTGCATAAGGCCGGCTGCTGCAAAAATAGCCCGTTTGCCTTTAAACAGGGATGTCCACATCATCTGTATAATGATAGACAGCTTGGGTGCGGTAGTCAGATAAATTCCCTTGGTCGTAAGTACACGCATACATGCTGAGAAGGAGCGTTTGCCTACAGCATCAAACACGACATCATATGCTTTGTCCGCCTTCGTGAAATCCATCTGGGTATAATCAATTATGAAATCTGCCCCAGCTTTTCTTACTAGACCTTCATTGCCTGCAGAGCAAACAGCGGTGACTTCCGCACCATAGTATTTGGCTAGTTGTACAGCATAGATGCCGACAGCGCCCGAGGCACCATTAATCAGCACTTTCTGTCCCTTCCGCAACTTTGCCTTATCTCTTAGAAACGTCAATGCGGTGGCAACCCCGTCACAGATGCCGACGGCTTCTTCAAAGGTGATGTTGTCTGGTATAACTGCAAGGGGGCTCTCTTCAGAAAGACACTTATACTCGGCATAAGCACCGAAGTTTTTGACGCTCATTCCCAATATGCGATCCCCTGCTTTAAAACGGGTTACTTCTTTACCGACCGCTTCGATCTCACCGGCTAATTCGCATCCTCCAATTGCATATTTCGGTTTGGACCATCCGTACATCAATTTAATCATAGATGGATCGCCCTTGAGAAAAGCGCAGTCCGAAGGCCCTACTTTGGTAGCATGGATACGTATGAGAATTTCCTTGCTTTCAGGAGAAGGTTTTGCGATTTCTTGCGGGACAATCACTTCCGGTGAACCATACGCGATTTGTACCATGGCTCTCATGGGGTTTCCCTCCTATTCATCATTTCAAATTTCCGTTGCATTGACCCTTTACAAAAAGCTCCCATCGTTAGAATATGGATAGAGAAGACAGAAGAGAAGGAGTTGAAGAGCGCCGGCTATGAAAGATATTTTATACAAGTACATGTCGAGATGGACTAACCTTAACAAAGAAGATCAGCAAGCTATTGTGAACGAGATCCGTATTGAAAATTTTAAAAGGGGAACCGTTCTTCTTAAACAAGGTGATGTTCCTACAAAATGTTATTTCATCCTGAAAGGTTGCGTAAGGCAGTATTCTATCGATGTAGAGGGAAATGAAGTCACATCCAATTTCTACACCGAAGAGCAAGCCATCGCCATTTTCAATCATCACAAAGCAGACAAGTCGTCCGATTACACCTTTATGTGCATTGAAGATTCGGTAATGGTCGTTGGCGAACTTGATACGGAAAAGGACATGTACAACAAACACCCTCAATTGGAATCGATGACTCGCAGGATGATTGAGGAGAACTTTAGCCAGGTCCAAGAGGAATTCGCTGCTTTTATCGCTTCTTCGCCTGAAGAACGCTTCAAGATGCTGCAAATGAAACGCCAATCTCTCATCGACCGGGTACCTCAACATCAATTGGCCAGTTATCTTGGCATGACTCCGGAGTCACTAAGCAGAATTAAGAAGAGAATCCACCAAGACCCCCACTGATCCGATCACCCTATCCTTGGAATACTCATGAAAACCTCCCTTAAGTTTATGTATTGATTACATTGTAACTAGGGAGGTGTTTGCGTGCATTGACTTAAGTCAAGTGACGAGTCTGTCCTATGTCCATATAGTGTAATACGACACCGCGTTAAAATTGTATAATGTAACTAAAATATACCGAATGTAAGCTCATCTCCGATTCGACACACATCAAAGCCAGTAGAATTGGATAAGAGGAGAAAGTAGAGGAGCTTTCATATGATGACATTATTGCTAATCATTATTTATGTATCATTTATTAGCCTTGGCCTTCCGGATTCACTCTTGGGTTCTGCATGGCCGGCCATGCAGCATGACTTTGCGGTGCCTGTATCATACGCAGGTATCGTGTCTATGATCATAGCAGGGGGAACCATTGTTTCGAGCTTCTTCAGTGATTCGGTTATTCGAAAATGGGGCACAGGGTTTGTAACCACGATTAGTGTTCTGATGACCGCAGTTGCACTGCTCGGTTTCGGAATAGCACCATCCTTCATCTGGCTATGTGTGCTGGCAATTCCGCTCGGACTTGGAGCGGGTTCAGTTGATGCAGCACTTAATAACTTTGTGGCGCTGCATTACAAGGCCAAGCATATGAATTGGCTGCATAGCTTCTGGGGGATTGGCGCTACCGCAGGTCCTGCCATTATGTCGATGTATCTCATAGGCGATAGCAACTGGAATATGGGATATCTGACGATTGGCTTCATCCAGATCAGCTTGGTTGTGATCCTCATCCTGACGATCCCGCTGTGGAGGAGGGCAACACCTGCCGCAGCAGCTCCAGGAGAAGAAGGATCTGCAGTAGCAATTATGAAGCGCAGTGACATGCTGAAAATTAAAGGCATGAAGCCTGCACTTATCGCCTTCTTTACCTATTGTGCGCTAGAAGCGACGGCAGGCTTATGGGGAAGTAGTTTCTTAGTTATTCACCGTGGGATTAGTGCAGAGACAGCAGCAAAATGGATTTCACTCTTCTACCTCGGCATTACACTGGGACGAATAGCATCGGGCTTTATGACCACTAAGCTCAATAACGTGACCATGATTCGTCTTGGACTGGGTGGTATAGCGGTTGGCGTATTGTCGTTACTGTTGCCAATAGGTGACTTTGTATTTCCAATTGGATTATTGCTAATAGGACTTGGTTGTGCGCCGATCTATCCGAGTATGCTACATCAGACACCGCATAACTTCGGCAAGGAGCTGTCCCAATCCGTCATGGGTGTCCAGATGGCATCGGCCTATGTGGGTGCAACACTAATGCCGCCGTTATTCGGCTTAATTGCGGAGCACGTTAACATCGCTTGGTTTCCGTACTTCCTGATGGCGATTCTGCTGCTGATGATCTTCATGTCAGAGAAAACCAATCGTGCAGTGGCTGAGCGTCTACATGCGAAATTGACTTAAACTTGCCGTGAGGGCCATCCAGCAATGGATGATCCTCAACTTGCCGTTACAGCTAGCGCGGGGAACCTTATCACAAGTAACGGCAAGTTTCTTTTGGGTAACCCCACAAAACTGTGCATGAGATGTTGGATGGGGGCTTCCGAATCTTGTTATTCTGTACCTGAAGGGAGGTCATTCGAATGGATTTGCTTGCAAATCTGAATAGAGCCTTACACTATATTGAAGAGAATCTTGAGGAAGACATCGATCTGAAGGAAGCAGCGAGGCTGGCTTGTTGTTCTGACTATCATTTTTCAAGAATGTTCTCATTTCTTGCAGGCATCACGCTTTCAGAATACATCCGTCGGAGACGTCTAACCCTTGCGGCATTCGAGCTTCAAAGCGGTGACTTAAGAATTGTGGACGTTGCGGTGAAATACGGTTATAGCTCAGCAGACGCCTTTTCTAGAGCTTTTCAAGGCTTGCACGGTATTCCGCCCTCTTCGGTAAAGTCCCATGCCCCATCTTTAAAAGCCTATCCGCGTATGACCTTCCAATTAACCATTCAGGGAGGAAGCGCAATGAATTATCGTATCGTTGAGAAAGAATCGTTCCGTATTGTAGGTATTATGAAAAGGGTGCCTATCCAATTTAATGGCGTAAACTCGGAAATCGAATCCATGTGGAAAAGTTTAACTAGCGACGGTATCGACCAACTCAAAAAACTCGCGAATGTTGAACCGCTGGGGCTGATTCAAGCATCAATGAATTTTTCCGAAGGTCGAATGGAGGAGAAGGGGGAGCTTGACCATTATATAGGCGCAGCTACAACCAAGGAATGCCCTGAACATTTGGTGAAATTAGAGGTCCCTACGCTAACTTGGGCTGTATTCGAAGCTGTTGGACCGTTTCCTGATACATTACAAAATGTTTGGGGGCGTATCTATTCGGAATGGTTTCCTTCCGCAAGTTATGAGCTAGCAATGGGCCCGGAAATATTATGGAATGAAAGCAAGGATGTATCTTCCCCCCATTTCAGGAGCGAGATTTGGATACCGGTTACGAAAAAATAATATTGAGACTATGTTCCTAAATGTAAGGCCATCCACTTAAGGATGGCCTTAAAACTTGCTGTTACAGACAGCGCGGAGAGCCGTATCAAAAGCAGAGCGAAATATTGGTGGTTTACTTTACCCGTCTTGGGTTGGGGATAGTTCTTATTCGGTGGAAAAAATGGGTCATTGCGTTGGGACATTACTTGACGCTGTTGACCCTTTTTTGTTCTGTCCGCTAGTGGCGAAGGCTGCCGTCTATTCTTCAAATTTCTCATCTTCATCAAGATGTTCCGGCGTTATTTTCCATATTCTGGGGTGAAATTAAAGTTTTCTTTAGGTTTCATATATGGGCTAATCCACTATGATAAATTAGGACATAAGTCCAATTCATTCATAGGTCATATTTACTATAAGACTAGAACGCGAAAAGCGGAGGTAGGAGGAAGGCATATGAAATTGAAAAACAAAAAAATGAACCGAATTTGCGTGTGGCTTATAATCGTCGCTATGCTGAACGGTATGCTACCTACAAGTATGTGGGCGGATACATCGGGAGCGCAATTGAACGGGCTTAGCAACTATGTCGTGGAGTTAAGCTCAGATCCGTCCACGTCCGCAAGACCATCTACTTTCGGTACTGCATCCGATGATGGTCGCGTTTGGGCGGACAAGTCTGTTTCCGTGAACGGAACTCAATTTGACGTAACGCTGTCGGCGTTAGCCCAGGAATACGTCCGTACAACGACCACTGAAGTGCGGGCACAGGCAGCCGCGGACGTGGCGATGGTTCTGGATATGTCCGGCAGTATGACTGACGTTCGTATTACCAAAATGAAAAATGCCGTAAACAAGGGTATTGAAACAATTATGGCTGCCAATCCGAGGAATCGTATCGGCATCTATTATTATGGTCTTGCTACCGGAAGCAACGTCGGCACATTGTTTCCGCTGGCGTCCTATTCTACGTCTGACACCGGTGATAAATCCGCTGCTGTGGACCGTTATGTGACCAGCAACGCTCAGACGATAACCAGGAAGGCAGGAGTGACCCAGAAATATCTAGACGGAGCAACGGGGACAACAACACTCCTAACGATATCTACTTCACTGGGTACTGCCACACAATATGGGCTGTACACTGCCATCAATGCTCTAAAAACAGATATTACACCCCGACCAAAGAGCAGCGCCGACACGGAAAGGGCTCCGTATGTTCTGCTTCTTACCGATGGTGAAGCAAACAGAGCATATCCTAACTGGTATAACAGTCCGCCGGACGGAACAGAACAAGCGGGCAGCGGTGCAAACGGTACAGCTGCGATTTCAGCGCTGACCATTTTGTCAGCGGCAAAGCTGAAGGCTGAGCTAACGCAGGCGTACAGCGTACATAGCGGCGGTAAGGATGCTGTTTGGTTCAATGTTGCTTTTGGTCTGGATGAAGGCGATAATCTGGCCACAGCAATATTAAAGCCGAGTAAACTGGCATCGGATGCAACAACCAATTTGAAAAGTGTATATACCTCGCTGACCTCACTTACAAACAGTGCGCCAGCTGCTTATAAAAAGTATGGTATAGGAGGTACGCCCGGCTACGTATATGCAAATGAATATATTTACTTTGTAGCTGCGGATGATCTAACCAAGGTCGATGAAGCGATGGGGGCTTTGGCAGGATTGGTAGAGGCGGCTACCCAGGAAAAAATCATACCTTTTGAACAGACCAATGGGTCCGGCGAACCGCTGAATCTTGTAGTCACTGATGTGTTAGGAATTGGTATGGAGTTAAAAACAGCCCCTCAAATGGGTACAGTAACAGGAACGGTAAAATCAACATCCGGGTCAGTTACGACCTACGGGTTTGCAGACATGGACACGACTGTCGTGTATAACAGTGCTACTAGGGAAGTGAAATGGATCATCCCTCCGAAGGAAGTGCCGCTAATTACGTTCAGTAGCCGCAAAACTCCTACACCGGGCAGTTATTCGAATCCTAATCTACTTCCTGTGAAGCTTACTTACTCTGTGGGATTAAAAGATGCCTATGCGTCCGACACGATGTACAGTAACGAGTATGCGGGTGCGGGAGTCGCAACGGCAACCACGCACTTCATACCGTTGGTAGATAATCCGTATTATTATAAAAATATTTCCAATGTTGGCGGCAACTTTGTAAGTACCCCTAAACAGATCGGCAGCGACATACCGTCATCCGTGTCGAAAAGTAGTAATACCACAGGTACTGCCACTGCTTCCTATGCCTATGAATGGGATGTTGAAGGTGCTGACAATGTGTTCATCACCAAGCTGGGTAATAACGGTGAGATTGCGCCAAAAATGAAAATCGAAGTCACCCCGACATCCAGTACGGTGTCAGCCGGTGGCAATGCAACCTATCGTATAACCGTTACCAATCTGACTGGCAGTACTATCTCTAATGTCATTGTTAAAAATGTGTTGCCAAGCGGGTTGACATTTGTAACCGGCAGTATGAAAGAGGACAGCGTTGCTAAATCAAGCGCGACATTCCCTTATACGATAGGCTCCGTTCCTGCGGGCGGCAGTGTAGAGTTGACCTTTGAGGCTACAGTGCCATCTAATGCGACGGCAGGAACGGAATATATTAACGACATTGCAACAATCACATCGGTCGGCGGTACATCATTGAGTACTCCGGCAACAGTTACCAGTGATAAGGTGACCGTAGCCGCTACCTTATCTCCGAGAGTAACAATCAAGCTTGACGGTGCGAACTATATCGGCCAAAGTGTTGAACTTTGGAATGGTGGCGCGAGCCAATACACCCTTACAGCAAGTGGGGGTGTACACTCGGCTAGTGGCGTGACGCCTGGCACCTATGACATTTATGTCAATGGTGTGAATACTGGGGTACAGCTTTCTAATTCCGACGCGAACAAGGAAATCAATTATTACAGTGCATCCTTTTATGATGGAGCGCAGAAGTATGATACGCCTGCCACGCAAACGATTCTATCTGGCGGGAAAGCTGTCTTGCCGACAGCCCCGACGAAAGTGGGAAATACTTTCGACGAATGGGTGACAACAAACGGCGGCAACACAGCATTTGACTTTAATACGGCAATCACATCGACCACCAATATCTACGCCAAATGGACACCGAACACCAATACAGCGTACAAGGTCAACCATTATCAGGCGGCAGTAGACGGCAGTTATTCCGTAGCTCCAACGGTTGAAAATCTGACTGGAACGACCGGGGGCACCACAAGTGCTGTGGCAAAAACCTACACCGGTTTCACTGCTGTGGCGTTCACGCAGGGAACTATCGCAGCGGACGGTAGCACGGTCGTTAATATTTACTATACGAGAAACCTGTATGACATCACCTTTGTGATCGACTCGACCAAGGGAACGGCAACAGGCGATACCTCGCCAGAGGTTGCCTATGGGGCAACGCCGACTGCACCGGTCGTCACCGGCAAGCCGGGGTATACGTTCACAGGCTGGGATAAGACGATCGGAGCCGTAATCGGCGATGAAACCTATTCAGCACAGTTCGGTCTGACCGACTTCGCGATCACTTACAATCTGGACGATGGCAGCGTTACACCTGCAAATCCAGGCACCTACACGATGGAAAGCACGAGCATTACGCTGAACAACCCGACAAAATCGGGTTACACCTTCAGCGGTTGGACGGGCACAGATCTAACCGACCCGACAACTACTGTTACCATCGCGCAGGGTTCAACAGGCAATCGCATCTACACCGCGACATGGACAGCAAATACTTCAATTGTGACATTGGACGACAACGGCGGTAGCGGTGGCAGTGGCAATGTGACTGCAACTTATGATCGGTCTATGCCGGTTGCAACAGCGCCGAGTCAGGCTGGGTATACATTGGTCGGATATTTTGACCAAACAAGCGGCGGAACGAAGTATTACAATGCGGACATGAGTAGTGCGCAAGACTGGGATAAAACCGATTCAACCGTGACTCTGTATGCAGTGTGGACTGAGATCGGTCATGTAACGATTCAATATACCACCAATAATACTGCCTATGGTACAGTCAGCATGACCTATGAATCGTTGAACCCCGAAACCGGCACGACAACGGGTTCACAAGCAACTGCAAAGCTAGGGTATCGCTTTGTAGAATGGCAGAGCGCAAACAGTAATACGGTTAGCACGAGTGCTATCTTTGTCCCGCAGAAGGATTCAGGCAGCTATGTGGCAGCTACTTATACTGCTGTCTTTGCAGCTGAAGTTTACAATATAACGTATAATCTTGACAGCGGTACGACTGCTTCATCGAACCCGACAACCTTTACAGTCGCGGATAATGACTTTACTTTAACCAACCCGACAAAGCTAGGGTATACCTTCACGGGATGGACTGGAACAGGGCTGTCAGAACCAACTATCACTGTAAAGATAGAAAAAGGTTCTACAGGCGATCGCATCTACACCGCGACATGGAAAGTTGTACAATCAACTGGCACATATATTGTAATCGGCACCGTGGTTGACGACGATACTCCTCCCGATAGCATTCCGGGAGCTACTGTTGAGATTGTAAAAGGCAATACGCAATACGGAAACACGGCGGTTACTGATGCCAACGGTAAATTCACGATCTATGATGTACCGGGAGGCATTTACGACCTGAAAATAACTCTAGGTGAGAAGACAGCAATTATTGCGGTTACAATCGGGGGAGTTGAGCAGGTCGTACAGCTTGGGAATGTCATATTCCCATACAATGCTAGTAGCGGATTGAAGCTGCGAGGGAACGACACGCCACCAATCGTAATCGATAATCTTCACCCGGAGGCAGTGGATTACCTATTTAATGAATATAGTAATACAGGCTTCGTCAAGGTTGAAATGACAATCGAAAAAATCGATGAAACGACGAACGATGCGGATAACTTGGAAGGAATCAATAGGATCAAGCCGAGGGCACAGAACGATAATTTGACAATCGGGCTCTATCTGGATATGATCATCGAAAAATTTTATCGCGTGACCGAAGCTGTTAGTTGGAATTCTCAAGGACTTATCGGACAAACGAATGGACTAATCAAAGTTATTATTCCAATTCCTACAGATATTCAAGAAAAGACCGGTTATACTGTGTATCGCTACCACGGAAACGCAGTGAATGTGATCAGCACGGTTCCGAATGCAGATGGAGAGTATCTCGTACTTGATCAATCCGATTGGACGTTAACGCTCTATGTTAAAAACTTTTCAGTCTATGCCATTGCTTATGAAAAACCAGCAGTAACTACAATTATTGGCGGAACGACAAGTATAACAATAACCTTTAACGCGGACGGGGGCACCCCATCAACAACAACGCAAACTGTAGTCCTAGGAGATCTGTTAACAAAGCCCGCAGATCCAAAGAGAACCGGTTACACTTTTGCAGGTTGGTATAAAACTGATGGTAGTGTGTGGAACTTCAGCACAGATAAGGTGTCCTCAGATCTTACATTGACTGCAAAATGGACAATTGCTAAAACGAATATACCAGCCCTTGATAAGGTAAACCATTTTGCTTATATGCAGGGATATCCTGACAAAACCTTCGGTCCCCAAAAGAATATGACAAGAGCGGAAGTTACGGTCATGTTTGCGCGTCTTTTGGTAGAGAAAATGGATGTAGACAAAACATATCCATCCCAATTCAAAGATGTTGATCCTGCGAAATGGTATGCAAATGCCATCGGATATATGGAGCAATACGGCATCATTACGGGGTACACAGACGGAACCTTTAGGCCAGATGCGCCGATTACTCGAGCAGAGTTTGCAGCAATTGCATCTCGATTTGATAATCTGATTACAGGCGAGCCCGTTATTTTCACAGATGTTACAGATAGTTACTGGGCAAAAGATTACATTTCCTCTGCTGCTGCCAAAGGATGGATCAAAGGGTATCCAGACGGAACTTTCAAACCTGGGAACTACATCACACGTGCTGAAGTGGTAAGCTTAGTAAACCGTATGCTTGAGAGATCTTCCGACAATAGTTATGTGGACAGCAATAAAGATAAGCTCAATCAATATGTAGATTTAACAAGTAAACACTGGGCTTACTACGATATTATGGAAGCGACGAATAGCCATGATTATGAAAAGACTTCAGACAGTGAAACTTGGAAAAGTCATACGAAATAGTTGAGAATATGTTGCAGCACGAGTAAGTCAGAAATTAAAGAATAGTAAAAAAAATAAAAGTAAAAGGAACAGGTGAAAACGCTTGTTCCTTTTTGAATTAAAAGGAAGATCACAGAAAATGTCGAATATATAGTTAAGGCTTTTCACTTTAATTTCAAATTGAACAAATGATAATTAGGGGGAAGAAAAGAATAGACAGAACTATTGAAAACTTCTCCGAGTTAGGGTGAAGTCCCTTCGTATGCAAAAAAAATTCTCGTACATTGGAGAGATGCTTAGTGAAAAGAATGATTTCCATTTTACTCGTTGTGGCTATGTCGCTCTCATTAATTCCTGCGACCATTACTACTGCTGCTCTAACCGCTACAATAACCTCATCTGAAGTCACAGTGGACGGCGATGAGAAATCTTTCGACGCTTACAGTATAAATGGTAATAACTATTTCAAACTACGCGATATTGCACATATATTGTCTGGCACGACAAAGCAGTTTGAAGTCACGTGGGATGGAGAAAAGAACGCAATCAGTCTTTTCAGCGGCAAGCCTTATACGGATATCGGTGGCGAGATGGCGTTGTCAACAGGCAAGAGAACAAAGAGTGCGATACTCTCAACCTCGAAAGTCTACCTCGACGGTAAAGAAGTCAAGTTGACGGCTTACACGATCGACGGCAACAACTACTTTAAGCTACGTGACATCGGCAGCACTTTTGATTTTTATGTAGGGTGGGATGGTATATACAATATTATCGAGATTGAGACTACGTTTGGCTATATACCAGAAAACAGTAGAGATAGCTATTCTTATATAAGCGATATAAGCGTAGGCAGTACACAAGAAAATTATACCGGCAACTGGGCAAATATTTCACCTGTCCAGCAGTTCTCCTATAAAAATGAGGGTTTGGCATATGCTTACGTAAAGGATCGGAATCTTATAATGGTAACCCCTATTAAAGAGTTGAGCATTGAAATGAAATATCCTAAGCTCGGGGATGTAATATCTGATGACGATGGGAATTTCTATGTTGTTTGGGGAAAAAGTAATGATAATCGCGATGATATAACTGAAACTATTTTCATTTCGAAGTATTCATCCGAGGGGCAACATATTAAAACAACTGGCTTTGTTGGGAAGTCATCGCCGTGGGGTAATGCAGATTCGGCAAAAACAAAATCTCCATTTTGGGCAGGTAATAGCGTTTCTGTAATCGCTGACGGCATTTTGGTTAATTATCATTCAAAGGAAAGGTATGATGGCCACCAAAGTGATAATGCTATTGCAGTAAGAATTTCAGACATGTCGGTGTATCAATTGCCTAACGATACTTTTAGCGGTCACTCATTTAATCAGAGTGTTATTTACAGTAAGGCAATTTCAGGATTCCTCTTTGCCAGTCACGGTGATGCGTATCCCCGCGGGTTCAAAATAAATAATAGTAGCGGAGTATACGGCAATAACAAAGACCTTGTGTTTCATTTCTATCTTGAAGCAAACGCAAATTACGATATGACGATAGTAAACCAGACCTTTGCACAACTTGGTGGGATTGCGGAAACAAGCAAAGGTATTGTGCTTGTCGGAGCATCTGCTAAGTCTATTAGTGAAAAGGCAAAGACAGAAAAGCAAAACCTGTTTGTTCAAATATTTGATCCTCTTGCCAAAGATTGGTCTGCATCTACGTTTGTCGGAGGAACTACTCGCAGTGGTGCAACATCATTCGACATTAATGATAACAATAACTCACCACTAACAAACGTAACCGATTATGGCGTAGTCTGGCTCACAAATTATACGGACAAGAATGTTATCGCACCACAGATTGTTATTGCTGACGACCGTATTGTAATATTGTGGACAGAAGATAGTGAACCTGTGACGGAATCCTTTTACATGGTGCTGTCTGCGGGGGGCGATGTAATTACTCCCGCAACTTCACTCGGTAGAATGAAGTTAAATTCTTATGAAATGCCGATATATCATAACGGCCATGTCTACTGGGCTTATACTCACAATGACAAACTAAGAGTTGTAAGTATAAAACCATGAGCTGTAAGTAAAATACAACACAAAAGGACAGAGGCACCCGCACCCGCCCTGTCCTTTCTTAATGGAGAAACCGAGCCTAAGTTTACAGTTCGACTCTCCAATTGCCCATCATCTTGGCGACTTCCGGATCTCGGTACGATAAGAAGAGACTCTCCCGCGTATCGAGGGTGGAGATTTGTCCCATATCGTCAGCGCTCAACGTAAAATCGAAAATGTTGAAGTTTTCGACGATCCGCTCTTTGCTTACCGATTTTGGAATGACTACAACTTCTCGTTGAACAAGCCAGCGCAATACGACCTGGGCGACGGATTTGTTGTGTTTTTCCGCGATCGAGGTCAGCACTTCGTTACCGAACATATTGTTTCGACCTTCAGCGAACGGCGCCCATGACTGGTGTTGCACGTCCTGCTCTTTCAAGAAAGCAGCACTCTCTGTCTGCTGGTAGAACGGGTGCGTTTCAATCTGGTTGATGGTGGGCACGATTTCGTTATGCACAATGAGGTCCATCAGACGATCCGGCATGAAGTTGCTGACCCCGATGGCCTTGATTTTGCCTTCACGGTAAAGCTCTTCCATCGCGCGCCAAGTGCCGTAGTAATCGCCGAACGGCTGATGAATTAGGTACAGGTCGAGATAGTCGAGCTGCAGCTTCTTCAGAGATTTCTCAAACGAAAGCTTTGCACTCTCGTAGCCGGCATCCTGAATCCAAATCTTAGTTGTTATGAACAGCTCCTCACGCGGTACACCGCTGCGCTTGATCGCGCGTCCGACTGCTTCCTCATTAAGGTAACCGGCAGCGGTGTCGATTAAGCGGTAACCGGCTGACAGCGCTTCGTACACTGCGTTCTCACACTCATTAGCATCGGGAATCTGGTAGACACCGAAGCCTAGGATCGGCATTTTCACACCGTTGTTCAAAGTTACAGTTTGCATTGCAATACCTCCTATTGTTCAAATGGATAACAGCAACTGGAGCGGGGATTCCGATTTCGGTTCAGTTGCGTTACAATAAGCTTAGTACCTTCGTGTTACACGAAGGCAAGAGGCTGTTATTCTTTTTTTTCAAAAGGAGGTTTTCACATTGCATACGGTCAACGAAGCCGCTAAGATCACAGGACTCACCGAGCATGCTGTGCGCTTTTATACGGATAAAGGATTGGTGCCAAGCCTACAGCGCAATGAGAATAATATTCGATTATTCGACGACGAATCGATCAACTGGCTACATGGCATCAAATGCCTCAAGCAATCCGGGATGCCGATTGATGTCATTAAAATGTATATCGATTTATGTCTCGAGGGGGATTCCACCATTCCTCAACGCTATACACTCATGATGGAGCATAAAGAAGCTGCGCTCGCTAAGCTCGAAGAGGCCAAACAGCACGTTGCCCATTTGGAAGAGAAGACAGCTCTGTACCAAGCCATTCTGGAGCACCGTTCTCCAGACACAACCAACCCCGCCAATTGGGATAGAATTCAGCATATGCATGGTGACGTATTTTATAAGGCTTTACAAAGAGTCTGAATGTCGAAGCTGGTTAAACAGAGTTTTGACGGAGGGAGATGAGATGCCCTTTTCGGTGGGCAAAAATCAGCATAGGGATGGAGATTAACAGACTAATGATTACGGGTATTATCGAAGCTTCAAGGCCAAATTGGCCTCCTGTGAGAAGGGCTGGGCCCGTAACCTCAACAGTGAAAAGACCTGGGGAGGGGTGGCCTGAGACGGGAATTCCTGAGAGTCCCTCTATTGTATTCCAAAAGAAATGGAGGCTAATGATAAACCAAACATTGCGTCGCCAAAGGAAGGCTGCACCTAGCAATACACCAGCTTCAATGGTAATAGAGAGGGCTCCCCAGATTGTAGCTCCGGGGTTGCCTAGGTGAGCGATCCCAAAGAAGAGGGATGTTAAGGTCAGTGCAATCCAACTTCCACCGATTTTTTCAATGGCTTGAAAGGCAAGTCCCCGAAAGATCAATTCTTCTACGAAGGCAGCGCCAAGTGATGTGGTGATGATAGGCCAAACGACAGAGCTGGCGTTTTCGATAGACCACTTGAATGAATACCCACCAAATAAGGCGATGAGAGATGTTGATACGAGGATAAAGATAATGCCGACGATAGCGCCGAAAATAATTTCCGATACCGCACGCCGTTGGAACGGAAGTTCAGGGACCGCTCGCCGCGCCACAAATTTCATCGCAAGCCAGTAGATCACGATGACAACGGCGCTTCCGACAAGCGTCAGCAGGATGGACGCTAGAGCATTTAAATCTTCGGATAACAAGTTGAATGTCACGTTGGCGAGGATGATCCCAAGCGCTCCTGTGAGCATCCAGCTGAGGGGGAATTGAAAGAACGCAACAAACGCAGACGTTCTCTTACCGCTAAGGGTCTCATTGTTGGGTGTATTCGTCTTTCTCATTAGAAGTGATCGCTCCTTTTCCTCTAAGAGGATATCTACTTATATTCGGATATTGCGGGTTACAAATCATACTATACTTTAGAAAAGTCATACGTCAGTAGTACCGTTTAGTCATATAATGGTCATATGACTTTAGCAAAATAAAAGCCGACATCCATTATGGTGTCGGCCGCAGATCTATAGTGTGATCTCATTCCTCTTTAGGGTGTGTTCTTTTAGGATCTATAATCCCTTTTTCCCTAGCCTTATAGGCAGCTTCTCTTCTTCCTTTTACATTCATTTTCGAATAAATATTCGAGATGTAATTTTTAACCGTACCTTCACTAAGATATAATGCCTTGGCGATGTCCTGATTGCGCAGACCTAATGCCAGCTTGTGGAGA
The DNA here is from genome assembly GCA_029203125.1 of Candidatus Cohnella colombiensis. Classification (GTDB taxonomy): domain Bacteria; phylum Bacillota; class Bacilli; order Paenibacillales; family Paenibacillaceae; genus Cohnella; species Cohnella colombiensis. Next base: position 3,654,139 of record CP119317.1, on the reverse strand, counting down.
ATTTCGACTTCGCGGCCGCTAAGGCCGAATTCATTGTTTTTCTCAAGCAATCCGGGTTCCATGGCCCTTGAATCCATAGTCGATGAAATTCCGCTTTTAAGCATGCTTTTAATCATTTTGTCTGCCATTTCCGGCGAAATGAGCGTCCCACCCGTGTGAACCACCCGTATGCCGGCGATAAGGTTTTTGGGATGGATGGCTTTGAGAAGGAAGCCTTCAGCTCCATGGCTTAACGCTGCCAGAACATATTCAACTTCTTTGTACGAAGTTAGAATAATAATTTTCGTTAACGGGAATCGGGGTTTGATCTTTTCTGTAGCAGCAACGCCATCCATAATAGGCATATTTATATCCATGAGGATGATATCCGGTTGGAACCTTTCACAATAGTGGATAGCTTCTTCACCATTCTTAGCCAAACCCACAACCTCAATATCGTCTTCCATCTCTAGTACGATATTTAGACTTTCAAGGATCAATTCCTGATCATCAACTAGGAGTACTTTAATTATTGGCATACAGCTTATCTCCTTTCAGTGGTATTTCGCATCTAACTTCAGCACCAGTGACCGCCAAGGCGGAGATAGAAAAGGTACCTCCCAGCATCTCAATCCGATTCTTCATTGTTGTCAGTCCGAACCCATACTCTATCTTACCCAAGGGTTTTCCGTCATTTCGAATGGAAACTTGCAAAGTTGATGGGGAGAAGTGGAGATTTAACTCGATTTCGGTTGCCTTTCCATGCTTTAGTGCATTCGTAAATGACTCTTGTATCACTCGAATAATCGATTGCCGCACATCGAAACGAAGGGTTCGTTCTGTTCCGTTTAGCGTGAGACGAATGACCGCCCCGGTATATTCTCGAAAGTTGTTGACGAGTCTCTCGACGTGGTCTACTAGACTAATATTCTCTTCCTCCCCCATTGTGTGCACGATATCCCTCATTTCATCCAAGTTTTGTTCCGTCAGTCCTCTTATACGAATCAATTTCTCTTTGGCTAGATTTGGATTTATGTCTAGTAGTGCAATGGCAGCATCGAGACTCATAATAAGGGAAATAAAAGAGTGTCCTAACGTGTCGTGCATCTCCTTGGACATACGACTTCGTTCCGCCAGCAGCGTCATCCTTTCGATCTCGGCAGCATACTGAGTTAACAATTTATTTTGGTCATCAATTTCTTTAGCTATTTTATTTTTCTCATGGTAGGCTTTGGCAATGAAGTTGACCCAGATTCCAATAAAAGAGAAAAGAAAGTTATCTGAGCTTGAACCGAGCGCTATTTCCCATGTCACTGTTCCGAATAACATGCTGCCAAAAGGCAGTAATAGTAGTACAGGCATCGTCCAAGCCGTCTTTCTGGTCAATAAGTAACCGATCGTAAGACTCGGAATCAGATAGTCGACATTCCCCAACTGATCCGAGTACATGAACGATTTAATATAATAAGATCCTCCTAGCAAAAGTTCAAATAAGATGAACCATTCCTTGTTCATCCTTTGCTGAGGAAACCAGAATAAAATGGGGATAAACAAGGCGATTAAGAGCCAAACGATGTTAACAAGCGATCGAGGCGAATATTCATTTTCCATTAAAACATGAAGCAACAGAAAAATATAATTATAGGAACGGAGCCCAAATATCCCCCAGTCCATGAAATAAAAAACTCTTTTCATAGGTATCCTTCCTTACTCAAGAAAAACGTATGGTTTTCCTTAATTATACATTAAATACGGAACCTCAACTGGGTTTGCAGGAACGGTTGCATGGTGGAGATCATTTCTGAGGCAAATCGAGGAGGGATGAATCGAACAGTGCAGTTCACGATGTTGCAGAACTTACGTACTTGGTGAATCCGCGGATACAAGACTGAATGAAAACAGGGCGCTAGGAGCCGTTGCATTTCGACTTCTTCCTTCATTACTTATTAGATTATAAAGGTTTACTGAGAGTCACCTGATTAATGAAGGAGATGAAGAATTGGAAGTTCAAGACGTGAGGATGCTGAGCTATGACAAAATAATGATTGTTGCTCATCCTGATGACAAATGATATTTGGCGGAGCGCAGCTCATACAAGAGAGTGGATGGCTGGTCATTTGTGTGACAAACGGAAACAACATGCTCAGACGCAAGGAATTCCAGAAAGTAATGAAGAAGGTTCATGCGGAATTTGAAATGTGGGAGTATGAAGATAAATGGGGTGGCGATTTTGATCAGCTTCGTTTGAAGTCAGATCTAGCCGAGGTGCTTGCACGGAAACCGATATCAAAAGTGGTCACTCATAACTTAAAAGGGGAATATGGACACACACAACACATCGCGATATCCAAAATTGTTCATGAATTGGTGGATCACAATATCTACGTATTCGAAACATCGGAAAGAAAATTAGAAGAAAAAGTATTAACAGAGAAACAGTTGCTGTTAGAATGCTATGAAAGTCAGGATATTGAATGGTTAAAACCATATATTTGTTATGAAACCATAAAGCGAGTAAGGTAATGCATTGTATCATTAATACAATTTAATGGAAACAAGGCAACTTTTTAATTAAGAGCACCGCTTAGAATGGGATATGGACTGACCTCTGGTTTTTCCAGCGAAATTCTGACGGCGCTCTTTTTCGCTTAAATGGGACTAGCCAAACTTGATGCCAAGGTCGTGATCATCAGCAGAAGTGCGGAGAGTGCAAAAGCTGCATTAAAGGATATTTCGGAAGCTACAGGCAACAGCAAGGGAGATTGGGTGGTGGCGGACCTTTCCCTACAGTCATCGATCCGGGAAGTCAGCGACGTGATCAAGCGGAAATACGATCAATTGCATGTGCTTGTTAATGCTTGTGGTGCAATTTATTTTAATAAGGAATTGACGGCAGAAGGGATTGATCGTATGTTTGCAGTCAATGTGCAAAGTCATTATCTGCTGACTAACCGGCTGCTCGACATCCTCCAAGAAAGCGGATCTGCACGCGTTATCACAGTGTCGGGCAACCCTAGATTTATGAAGAATCCCGTCATTAACTTCGAGGATATTCAAATGGAGGACCAGTATAGCGTGATGCGTGCAGCCAACCAGTCGCTGTTCGCCAAGACGCTGTTTGCTTCGAATTGGCAAAGCGTATGGAAGGAACGGGAGTAACCTCCAATGCTTTTTATCCGGGGTTTGTGAAATCCAATCTTTCGAGGAATGCACCCTGGTATCTAAGGCTCGCTGCACCTCTCATGAACGCAACTGCCAAAGCAGAATGCGGGATCGGGGTTTATCTGGCGTCAGCGAAAGAAATAGAGCGCGCAAATGGCGTGTTCTTCGATAATAAGAAGCAGATTGTACCGATTCAGACCAGGTTTGATGAAGGAGCAGGCAACAAACTGTGGACCTTGTGCGAAGGGCTGACAAGTTACTAACCGAGCCGCTTGTCTAGCGATTAAGAATGCTTTGTCAAGAACGTAGTGATATCGAGCAAAGGCCATCCCGCAAAAGGATGGCCTTAAAACTTGCCGTTACAGACAGCGCGGGGAACCGTATCATAAGTATAGCGAAATTTTTGAGCGAAAAGGCCACGGCTGACTTTAGAACGTAATAATCACGTTACCTTTTTTACGTTCGGTCTCTACATATTTGTGGGCATCAGGCAGGAGCTCCAAAGGATATTGACAATCGATCACGGCGTTCATTATCCCATTTCTTGCGAGTTCCATGAGAAACGCCAAATTGGCTTTGTTTTGCATAAGGCCAGCTGCTGCAAAAATAGCCCGTTTGCCTTTAAACAGGGATGTCCACATCATCTGTATAATGATAGACATCTTGGGTGCGGTAGTCAGATAAATTCCCTTGGTCGTAAGTACACGCTTGCATGCCGAGAAGGAGCGTTTGCCTACAGCATCAAACACGACATCATATGCTTTGTCCGCCTTCGTGAAATCCATCTGGGTATAATCAATTATGAAATCTGCCCCTGCTTTTCTTACTAGACCTTCGTTGCCTGCAGAGCAAACAGCGGTGACTTCCGCACCATAGTATTTGGCTAGTTGCACAGCATAGATGCCGACAGCGCCCGAGGCACCATTAATCAGCACTTTCTGTCCCTTCCGCAACTTTGCCTTATCTCTTAGAAACGTCAATGCGGTGGCACCCCCGTCACAGATGCCGACGGCTTCTTCAAAGGTGATGTTGTCTGGTATAACTGCAAGGGGGCTCTCTTCAGAAAGACACTTGTACTCGGCATAAGCACCGAAGTTTTTGACGCTCATTCCCAATATGCGATCCCCTACTTTAAAACGGGTTACTTCTTTACCGACCGCTTCGATCTCACCGGCTAATTCGCATCCTCCAATTGCATATTTCGGTTTGGACCATCCGTACATCAATTTAATCATAGATGGATCGCCCTTGAGAAAAGCGCAGTCCGAAGGCCCTACTTTGGTAGCATGGATACGTATGAGAATTTCCTTGTTTTCAGGAGACGGTTTTGAAATTTCTTGCGGGATAATCACTTCCGGTGAACCATACGCGATTTGTACCATGGCTCTCATGGGGTTTCCCTCTTATTCATCATTTCAAATTTCCGTTGCATTGACCCTTTACAAAAGGCTCCCATCGTTAGAATATGGATAGAGAAGACAGAAGAAAAGGAGTTGAAGGGCGCCGGCTATGAAAGATATTTTATACAAGTACATGTCGAGATGGACTAACCTTAACAAAGAAGATCAGCAAGCTATTGTGAACGAGATCCGTATTGAAAATTTTAAAAGGGGAACCGTTCTTCTTAAACAAGGTGATGCTCCTACAAAATGTTATTTCATCCTGAAGGGTTGCGTAAGGCAGTATTCTATCGATGTAGAGGGAAATGAAGTCACATCCAATTTCTACACCGAAGAGCAAACCATCGCCATTTTCAATCATCACAAACCAGACAAGTCGTCCGATTACACCTTTACGTGCATTGAAGATTCGGTAATGGTCGTTGGCGAACTTGATACGGAAAAGGACATGTACAACAAACACCCTCAATTGGAATCGATGACTCGCAGGATGATTGAGGAGAACTTTAGCCAGGTCCAAGAGGAATTCGCTGCTTTTATCGCTTCTTCGCCTGAAGAACGCTTCAAGATGCTGCAAATGAAACGCCCATCTCTCATCGACCGGGTACCTCAACATCAATTGGCCAGTTATCTTGGCATGACTCCAGAGTCACTAAGCAGAATTAAGAAGAGAATCTACCAAGACCCCCACTGATCCGATCACCCTATCCTTGGAATACTCATGAAAACCTCCCTTAAGTTTATGTATTGATTACATTGTAACTAGGGAGGTGTTTGCGTGCATTGACTTAAGTCAAGTGACGAGTCTGTCCTTGAGAAAAACTTGTTGGACAATTGCACCGCCAAATGGCGGTTTTTTTGTCATATGGGAAAAGCAACAGCACGTATCATTAATAGGAAAGGAATATATGGGAGGGAAGTATCTTTATGGTGAAATACAAGAATAATTGGATTCAAACAAAAACGCTTGAAGAGATGTCGAATACAAATTATGATGTCCTGATTGTGGGTACGGGTCCCGGCGGTGGAGCGACCTTGTGTAGGCTTTGTGAACTTTGGAAAAATCAAGGAGCTAAAAAGATAGGAATATTGGAAAAAGGGGATAAGCTATTTCATTCTCACGCCCTTAACATTCCCACGCAGAATGTGAATACTGCTCGGGATGAGCTGCTTCCAGATAATTCAACCCCAGAAGGAAAACGGTTGCCCCAATTTTCAGGTGCAACGATGGTATATGCTCTTGGGGGGAGATCATTGTTCTGGAACGCTGCGACACCAAGACCAATTGAATCTGAATTGAATAAATGGCCTATCCATCCTATGGAGTTGAATGTATATTACGGGATGGCGGAAAAGTTATTGCATGTTACAAGGTCATATGCTGAAGGGTCATCCATGCAAAATGTTCTTTTAAATCGACTCCATGCTAATGGTATTTTGGAAGCGGATGATATGCCACTTGCATTCGATATGACATCTTCCCGACAAGGTGAAGTCCATTCGAATCCTTGGTTTAGTTCGATCAATGCTCTAGCAGCCGCGAAGTATCATCGACCCTATGATCTTGCTGTAAATGCCTATGCTCCTAGAGTGTTTGTGGAGAATGGGAAAGTGGCAGGTGTCGAAGTGTGTTCTTTAGACAAGAAAGCTCACACCATTCGGGCAAAAAATGTGGTGTTATCTGCAAGTACTTTAGAATCCCCACGTATATTGCTTAACTCTGGTATCCAAGGACCTGCTATTGGCCGTTATTTAACAGGGCATGTGTCTATCATTGGTATAGGAACAATAGGTCGAGGTCAATTCTCTGAAATACTTGGAAATCTGTCTATTTTGAAATTTGAGACAGATGAATCTCCTTATCAAATTCAGATTCTTGGGCCAGATCAATACTTTTCATACCAGCAATTTGAGGAGAAGGTCGTTAAAGATAACCTCGTTATTGTCTACGCCTCCTTTGGAAGGGTTGAACCTCGCGCTGAGAATAGAGTGTACATTGATCCATCTGCAAAGGACGAATTCGGTGTGCCGTTGAACCAAGTTCAGTATTCTTTAAGCAATAGAGACCGTCAAGTAGCCGTCCAAGTTGAACAGGGAATTCAACAATCCGCAGTTGCTATGGGAGTAACTCTGGATCCCTCTAGCTTGGCTCTACGTCCACCAGGAGCAGACATGCATGAGGCCAGCACATGTAGAATGGGCGATGACCCAGCGTCATCAACAACAAACCGTCATGGTCAAGTACACGGGGTCCAAGGTCTTTTTGTAGCGGATAATAGTGTTCTTCCAACCCTAACTGCAGCTGGCCCAGTCCTTTCTAACGTTGCTTTGGCAATTAGGCTGGGAGATCATATTGTTCGTCAGTCAGAATAAAAGTTTAGGATTATGAATGTTAGGGTTTGGCGCTTTTTTGGGTGCCTTTCAGGCTGTCGAGAAAGTCTCGACAGCTTTTATTATGTCTAAACAGTGTAATACGACAGCGTTAATATCAGGGAAGGAGGGTGCTTAGTTGTACAGCAAGATCCAAAATATGACCAATATATCCCATTTTATGTTTCAGTGTAAATCTGCTTTGAAATAGGTTAATATTAGGGGGTGATAAATGTAGAAAAATGTATGATTTTTAAATGATTTGTCGGAAGTTGGTGGCTCCTTGGTATTCAGCTCTCCTCTCTTTTTATTCGTATTCTTGCCTCTCGTATTAGCCGGTTATTTCTTCATTCGTCGAGATATGAGGAATTTTCTTCTTCTTGCAGCAAGCTTGTTCTTTTATGCTTGGGGAGAGCCGCGGTTCGTATGGCTAATGATCGTTTCGATCCTTATGAATTACATTTTTGGGCTAATTATCGGAGCGTATTCGAACAAGAGAGCCATTGCCAAGGGAATTGTCGTTACTGCCGTTCTAGTTAACGTAGGGATCCTAGTCTTCTACAAGTATTTGAGTTTTATCGTCGATAACCTCAATAGATTATTAGAATCCTTGGGAATGAACCCATTCGACGTCACACCTGTCGACTTGCCGATCGGCATTTCCTTTTTTAGCTTCCATGTCATTTCCTACATCGTCGATATATACCGAAATGACAGCACCCCTCAGAAGAATCCTTTAAATTTAGCTTTATATATTTCCTTCTTTCCACAACTGATTGCAGGACCAATTATTCGTTATAAAAGCATTGCTGAGCAGATTCGAGCCAGAACCGTCCGAATGGAGGACTTCGATCAGGGTATCAAGCGGTTCGTAATGGGATTAAGCAAAAAGGTTCTGATTGCCAACCCTCTGGGACAGACGGCAGACAATATCTTCTCATTAAGCGGCGGAGACCTGTCCAGCGGATTGGCATGGCTGGGCATCGTATGCTATTCGTTTCAGCTATACTATGACTTCTCTGGTTATTCCGACATGGCGATCGGGCTCGCCCGAATGTTCGGATTCCATTTTCCCGAAAACTTCAATTACCCTTACATATCCCATTCTATCCAGGAGTTCTGGCGTCGGTGGCATATCTCGCTATCGGCGTGGTTCCGCGATTATGTCTATATTCCGCTTGGCGGAAGCCGAACGACGCGGTTAAAGACCTATCGCAATCTGGGGATTGTCTTCCTGATTACCGGCATCTGGCATGGCGCTAGCTGGAACTTCGTCATCTGGGGAGCCTGGCATGGCTGCTTCCTTATTGCAGAAAGAACGGTTATCGGGGATTTTCTACGCAAGGTTTGGACACCGGTTCGATTCCTATATGCCGCGCTGGTCGTGCTTGTCGGCTGGGTATTCTTTCGTTCGGACACACTTTCTCAAGCGCTTCACTATTTAGGTTCGATGTGGATTCCTTGGCGGCAAGGCCCCGGCTTGTACGGGGTCGCTTACTTTGTAAACCCTCAGATTGTAATTCTACTGGGTATCGCTATTATAGGTGCCACGCCGTTGCCGAAGAGAATAGCTGAGTGGATGGTTGGTTACTTGGAAGCAAAGCCTCTTCAAATGGGGTATGAGTGGGTCACATCTTTGTATATTCTCGCCATACTGCTCCTTTCGATTATGTCCCTGGCGACGTCCACCTACAATCCGTTCATCTATTTTAGATTTTAAGGAGTCCAAGCGATGCGAGCTCGCAGTAACCGAATAGTGAATCTAATAGTAGCCATCATCTTCCTTTTGGGCTCGATTCTCGTCTATTCCTTCATTGACTATGGAAGATCGACAATCGATTTATATCTTAAGGTGACAGTACCAACGGATGATATTTATCAAGTGTTCTACGACACTGGCATGGGTTTTAATGAAGCCGATTCAGTTCGATTGGATGTCAAGAGGAGTGAAGGATACCAGAACCTGAAGTTTGCCATTCCGGGCAATATCCAGAAGGTGCGAATCGATTTGGGTATGGCTCCTGGAACTTTGGAATTGAAGAGCATTACCTTCAAGGCCAATTTCCACAACATTACCTGGGACGCTTCCCGGATTTACGCATCCAATCCTGCCCTTATTCAGATTGAGCCAATGACACTCGTGAATGAGAGGCTTCAGATCACGATGACCGGCAATGACCCTCACCTGGTGTTGAATCAATTAGATCCGAAGTTCGGTAAGCTGAAGGACCATTCGCTTTTGGATGCATTATTCTATGCCGCCTTCGTCCTGTCCAGCGTTGCTCTATTCATCCTATTGCAAGTAACCAATACAACCCTTCGCTTTAAGTCCATCGCGGTGAATCGCGCGGTGCTTAGTTCGGCTTTCGTATTCTTGCTGGCGGTACCGGTATTCGGAGGTCTCATCCTTAATCAGAAGCAAGTGAATGGTGAGAATCGAATCTTGGTGACCAACCCGTTCCTTCATTTAAACGATATGTCCTTCCGTGGGTTCACAGGCCAGTTCGAGAGCTTCATTAACGATCATTTTGCCTTCAGGGATCGGTTGATCCGTTGGAACAACGATATTAAGGTGAAGTGGTTAGGAATGTCGTCCGTCGATAAAGTCATCATAGGTAAGAGCGGATGGCTATTCTATAACGGGGATGGATCGATCGAAGATTATCAAGGGCTGGAGACCTTTAGCGACGAACAATTGCAGTCGATCCGAGACAATCTCGAGGAGAGAAAACAATGGTTGGCCGCGCAGGGAATCGAGTTCTACGTGGCGGTAGCCCCCAACAAGAATACAATTTACCCGGAGTACTTGCCCGGATACATTCGAAAGGGACAGAACATTACCAGGTTGGATCAACTGCTTGCCTATCTGCGGAGCAACTCGGATATCGAGGTTATCGATCTCCGGCCGACTCTTCTCGAGCATAAGTCTGATGGCCAGCTGTATCGCAAGAACGATACGCATTGGAATGAATTAGGCGCCTTCTATGGTTATGAGAAAATAATCGCGGAGGTTAGACAAGATTTACCCGGCATTGAACCACTGTCTATCCATGACTTTAAGGTGAATTCGACCGCCAGTTCCGGTGATCTCTCTACGATGCTGATGATCGATGGGGAGATTTCGGATGATTATTTGGCGCTTGAACCTGTATCTGGCAGAGAAGTCGAGAATTATACCAAGCAGGCGGAGCCTTATCCAGATTCACCCGATACGATCATCACGATGGCACCCGGATTGCCGGCCGACTCGTATACGCTCCTTATGTTCCGTGATTCCTTTGCGATTAATATGACTCCGTACTTATCCCGTAACTTCAAGAGAAGTGTGTATGTCTGGAATCACCACTTCGATGCCAATATCATCAAGGAAGAGCATCCTGACGTGGTTATTCATGAATTGGTTGAACGCTTCTTGGATCAATTGCTGTTTCCGAATCCGGATGAGATGAGAGGAAGTGAGGATAAGAACCTATGAAAAAGCAGATTGTCGTCGTTCTAGGCATGCATCGTTCGGGAACCAGCGTTTTGGCGAATAGTCTCGTTCGACTTGGCGCATATCCGGGTAGGAATCTGATGCCGGGAGATTCGGCGAACCCGAGAGGCTACTGGGAGGACATAAATCTCGTCGCTCTAAATGAAACAATCCTTAAGCGGCTTAATCAGAGATGGCAATCGATCGACAATCCTCTGCTGAATCGATGCGAGCATTTTCTCCCCCTTCTTGAAGAAGAATTTCTGGCGCGGGCGATACAGCTTCTGAAAGAACATTTGCAGGCTGCCGATACGGTGCTGATAAAGGATCCGAGAATTTGCGTATTGTTGCCTTTCTGGAAGCTGGCCTTCGAACGCCTTGGCGTGGAGGTTAAATATGTTTTGGCTCTAAGAAATCCTTTAAATTCGGCCCAATCCCTTTTAAAGCGGGATTTGATTGAACTTGAGCAAGGAGTTAAGCTGTGGGCTTATTATACATTGATGGCGATTGCTCAACTGAATGCTCCACTGTTGATCTCATCGTATGACTCGTTGCTGGGGAATCCAACCCAGGAACTGCACCGCTTGGCTTTATTTGTTGGAAGTAATGCCACGGTAACGGAATGGAGTCCGGATGAGCTTACCTATCTTGATGCTACGTTAAGGCACCATCACCAAGATGGGCAGAAGCTGGAGGGACTTCTGGGCAAGGAGCATATAGTCGTACGAATGTACCAGACTCTGCTCGATGCCGCAAATTCCGATACGTGGATGCCAGGCGATGAGGTGAGGAAGCTCTCGCTTCGGTTTGCCAACCCATTAGCCTATGACCTGGGCTATCGGGGATCTGAAAATGTGGAAAATTACGCTCAGGTGTTCATCGACACCGGGGAGGGGTTCTCGGAGCACCAATCCCAGAGATCGAATTTTCAAGGAAGATACCGCTTGGAGATATCTCTTGTGAATCAAGGACCGGTAGAGCATTATCGACTGGACCCAGGTCTTTCTTGCTGTTTGGCTATCGTACATCAAGCGGTGTTCGAGCACGAAGGCTTACCGCTTCCTTATGAAATAATAGGAGGCAATTATCAAGTGCGCCTCGCCGATCGGGTGTTTCTGTTCGAGAACGACGATCCACAGATCGTTTATCGACTGAACGGTCAGCCGGTCTCGAGGGCCGTCTTCCGAATATCGGTATTCCCATTGGATGAGTTCGCGTATACCTTATTGAACAGTCTCAAGATGAAGCAGATCGAAGAACTCAATAGTGCCTTAAGCGGGCTTGAACGCGAGAATGCGGAATTGAATGAACGAATCCGACTTCATGAGGCGACGATAGAAGAGTGGCGCCTTGCATCGGAAGAGAAACAGCTCTCGTTAGAGGAGAATCGGCTTGCACTAGAGAAATGGCAGCGTCTTGCAGGGGAGAACAAGCAACTCGCAGAGGAACAAAAGCTTGAAGCGGAGATCTTCATAGAAGCATTGGATGAGAGAAAGGCGACCTATGCAGGAGCAAAGCAAGCGTTATTCCGTTCCGTCATGAGGATCGCTAGGATCATCGGACACCCGCGTCGGAGTTGGCGGATCGCATCGGACAAACGCAGATTAAAGCCGCTATTCAACGAGTATTATTATTTATACCATAACAAGGATCTTAGAGAAGGCCCCTTCGATCTTCTGGAGCAATTTACAATTGCCGGATGGAAGGAAGGCAGATCCCCCAGCCCGAAAATCCATATGGAGAGCCTACTAAGGGATAATCCGAACTGCGTGCTGAATCCGCTTCTGACCGCGAAGAACAAAACGATCAAAGAGGTTATTTTGCATGTTGGGTTGCATAAAACGGGGACATCTAGCATCCAAGAGTCGTTGTACTTAGAGAAGAATAATCAGCTGCTGGAATCTAAAGGAATTCTCTACCCGAGATCTATTGCAGCCAATCACTCCGTCGCATTTTTTAGCTTATTCAGTGAGTATCCTGAGAGCTATCACATGAATATCAAGAAAGGCTTAAGCGAGGCGGAGGTCGGATTCGCTAATCGTGAGTATGTTCGGATCCTGTTGGATGAGCTTCAGAAGCGAGAAGGGGACAAGCTTGTAATCTCCGGTGAGGATATATCGAAGCTTAGCGCCAACGGACTAATTAAGCTGCGCGAATTTATCCATTCCGTTTCGTCCCGCGATTTGAACATAAGGGTCGTTGTCTACGTACGCCATCCGATGAAATGGGCTATCAGCGCCATCCAGGAGAGAATTAGGAATGGCGTGACAGGGAAGACCGCTTGGGGCGAGATCGATACAGAACTGAATGGATTGTTCCAGAAGAGAATTCAGAAATTCGTCGACGTGTTCGGGTCAGATTGCACTTCTGTCTATTCGTTCGAACAGGCTCTCGATCATCCGCAAGGAATTGTCGGTCACTTTCTATCGAACCTAGACATCAAGAGTGATACACTCGAGAGATTAAGAATCATAAGGTCCAACGAGAGCTTGTCGTTAATCGCGGCCGACCTGATCTCTTATCTCAACGATCGGGTTCCGCTGACAGTAGATGGTCGACTGAACCCGGATCATAGGGAACAGGAATTCGCGCTTCTACATAAGGTGCGAGGTCCGGCATTCGATGTTCCACCAGAATATAAAGAAAGAATAAGTGCCCAAGCGTCGGGAGACATTCGGTGGTTAAGTGAAAGGTTTGCCATTCATTATTCTAACATGGAGATTTCGTCCCTTCCTCCTGCAATTGTCCTGACGGATGAGGCGGTAGAAGATATACGTGCTGCTTCGAGCCAAATGTCCGAACCTTTGAAGTCCATACTGTTCGAATATGTGAACCAGAGGCTGCCTGGAGCGAGAGCACATTCATAAACATAAAGAAGGACGGGGTGGGACCCATGTTGTACTACAGTATAGATAAAATGCTACCGAAAAAAGCAAGCCCCGGCAACCCCATGGTCTATGCAGTCAAGGGTTGGGTATTCAGTGATTCGAGGGCAGCCCGTATTCAGGTTGTGGTGGGTGATAGCGTCTTCGATGCCACAGATAAGACGATCTACCGACCAGATGTGCTGGCTGACTACCTTCATATCGACCGCAAGCTGAATTCTTTGTTCTCCGGCTTTCGCGTGCCCGTTGTCATTGAACCCGTATCGAACATTGAGGAGCGCGATGTTTATCTGGAAGTGACATTCCAGAACGGAATCACCGGTCGAATCGAGCTCGGAACGTTGACTTTGTCCCCTTACACATCGAGAGAACTTGATATTCAGACGTCTGACGATACGGGGCTGGTCACGATTTGCATGACAACCTATAACCCGGATCTGGAACAGTTCAGGAGACAAGTAGAGAGCATCCGAAGTCAGGAATACCGGAACTGGATCTGCATCGTTAGCGACGATTGTTCGAAGATCAGTTGTAGAAAGCAGATATTAGAGATTCTGGGAAACGACGAGAGGTTCATCTTTATCGATAATGAAGACAATGTCGGGTTCTATCATAACTTCGAACGCTGCTTGGAACGGGTTCCCAAGGAGGCCCAGTTCGTCGCGCTCGCCGACCAAGACGATTACTGGTATCCGAATAAGCTAAGCTTAAGTGTAAAGGCGCTGCTTGAGCATGAATGCAGTAAGCTTGTTTATTGCGATATGAGAATCGTGAAGCGGGATGGAAGCCTTATCTATGACAGCTATTGGGTGAAAAGAAAAAATTATTACCGAAATAAAGACTTGGATCTGTTGGTTATCGCCAACACGGTTACAGGTGCTGCATCGGTATTTCGGGCGGATATACTTCGGGATATTTTACCTTTTCCACCTCGCAACGGAGACATTTACCACGACCAATGGATTGCCATGATCGCTAGTATGCGCGGAGGCATCGAGTACATCGATGAACCGCTGTATGATTATGTTCAGAGCGACAACAACGTTATCGGACATACCAACTTCGGGAGCAAACCGTTTATCGAAGCGATTATGGAACTAAGACCCATGCAAGAAGTACGGAAGCTAGTCAAGGACAAGAACCGTCCATTGAAAGTGAAGTCGAAGCTAATCTTGCGAGAGCTGTACGCAAATATGGTATCTCTCTATAACTTTAATCATCTTAACGCCGAGCATATCGTCACGTTGGCGGAAAATGCCGAGCAGCGTGGAGCGACTCCTGAGATGCTGAAGCTCATTCGTCGCTACCGAAGCGTAAGGGGACTATGGAAAGTCCATCGCAAGGTTAGCCGAGGTAAAGAGACGTTAAACAATATTGAGTTGTGGATGTTGGTCTCCCTGCTCGTTAACAGGCTGACGGGTACATTTGTCATTCCGATGAGGAGATGGGTTCGTAGGCTGACACAAAGCACCTATGCGACAAGTGTAGCATCGCAAGGAGCTACCGATCGGATGTCATTGACTGCGGTAGAGAACCCAACGTATGGGGTTGACCATTATGTTTTGGAATACAAGCGCAAGTTCATGGGAAGAAGATTCGTCGTTTCGACTGAGGCACCACGGAGAGTCAATCTACTCATCTCGCAGATCGACCCGCAGAACTTCTTCGGTGGATACATAGGGATGTTTAATTTAGCCAAGAAGTTTTATGAATTAGGCTATTTGATTCGAATTCTGATGACCGATCAATCGGAATTCTCGAAGGAGAATCTGGATCAAATCAAGAATCATGACGGCAGGCTGAAGACTTTTCTGACTGACGCCGAGTTTCAGACTTGTTATTCTTTCGAGCAGGAAGTGAAGATCTCGGAGAGCGACATCTTCATTGCGACCTCCTGGTGGACCGCCCATCTGGCGAGCGAGGCGACTAATGAGACCATCTACTCTAAATTTATTTATCTTGCCCAAGATTACGAGCCCATCTTTTATGAGAATGGGACTTATAAGGTGTTGGCCGAGAACAGCTATCGACTGGATTATTACCCGATATTCTCGACAGATATCCTGCAACAGTATTTCGTTCAGTCGGGAATCGTATCTCCTTTGAATGCCGGCTCTTATTTCAAGAATCCAATTCTTAGATTTGAGCTGTCCGAACAGCAAATGGTTCGACCGTCGAAGAGACGCAAGAAGAAGCTGCTCTTCTACGCCAGACCTCAACCGCATAACTCGCGAAATCTGTATGCGCTAGGCTGTTTGGCCATCGATCGAGCTAGAGAGCTCGGCGGATTCTCCGAGGAGGAGTGGGAGATTATCGGAATCGGAGGGGACAA
This sequence comes from Candidatus Cohnella colombiensis, assembly GCA_029203125.1. Taxonomy (GTDB): domain Bacteria; phylum Bacillota; class Bacilli; order Paenibacillales; family Paenibacillaceae; genus Cohnella; species Cohnella colombiensis. The sequence goes on along the minus strand of CP119317.1, from coordinate 3,638,539 downwards.
GTCCACTCAAGTGCTGCCAAGCGGCATTCGGATCAAGCATATCGGCAAACTCAATATGGACGATTATGAGGAGCTGCTGCCGCAGCACAATCTGGGGCTTGCCTTGATGGATTCTCCCCATCCGAGTCTGCTGCCGATCGAGATGGCTTCCGCAGGCTTGCTGGTCGTCACCAACACCTATGGGATTAAAACGGCCGAGTATTTCCGCCAAATTTCGTCCAACATCAGCGCGGTGCCGCCCGATATCGAAAGCTTGGCCCATGCTTTACTGAAGCAGTCCACAGAAGCAGAGCATTATAAGCAGAGACTCGCAGGGAGCGACGTCAATTGGCCTCACGAATGGAGCGAGGCTCTTCCCGATAACGAACTGTTCAAGGCAATCCGGGAAGTGGAGGAGAGCATGCAGCTAGCTGTGGCAACTGCCGAGGAATGAAGACTTTAAGTTCGCCTACGAGAATCTTGCGATAATAAAAAATGTTACTGTAGCGTATCAGTTTGATAAAGAGGTTATAGAAGTAAAAGAACTTAATGAGACTGTCAGTCTATACTTTACTCAACAGGAAACCAACCAGGCACGCTCAGTATGAGCTCCCAGAGCGGGTCTGGAATCGTGAGAACTGCTTGATCGTTTGGTTGCAGCGTCGTTCTGATCGTGTCCTCTTTTCCTTCTTGAACTTTTGCCACCCAATCAGGTTCGACAATTAGTTCCCTTCCTAAAGCAATAAGAGGAATTCCGGATTTCTTTATTGCTTCTGTCGCCTGATCCGGAGTATGGATGGAGCCAACACCAATGATAGGAACTCGATTTCCGAGATGTTCTTGGATGAGCTCAACCCTTGAACGAATGCTTTCCACTCCGCGACGCGGCTTTGACCAGAAATCATTTAATGCCATATGAATGTAATCTAGTTCTACGCCAGCCAGCGCATCAAGCAGCGCAAATGTCTCCTTCATTGTAATTCCGGGCGTTTCCGGTTCTTCCGGAGAAAGACGGTAACCGAGAATAAAAGGTTGATTTGCGTGAACCGCAATGACTCTTTTTACTTCTTCTACGACAGCTAGCGGGAAAGTAAGTCTTCTTTCAAGGCTTCCTCCCCAACGATCTGTTCTTGTATTCGAGTGAGGGGAGAAGAACTGTTGGATCAAATACCCGCTTGCACCATGAAGTTCAACCCCGTCAAAGCCTGCTTTTATCGCGCGGTGAGTTGCTTGTCCATAAGCTTGAATTAATTCAATTATTTCTCCATCACTTACACTTCGAGGCGTTTGGTCGATACTGTAAAAACCCCGGTCAAGAAGAGGAGCCACACTGCTCGCACTTACTGTTTCACCATTTGGGATCAAGTGCGGTACAGCTAATCGCCCGCCGTGATAAAGCTGCAGTACAGCCTTTGCTCCTTTATCTTTAATAGAAGAAGCTACCCTTCGCAAGCTTGGAATCATCGTATCCCGATCCGCAGCAAACTGGCCTTCAAATCCTTTGCCATTTGCTTGAACGTAAGCACAAGCCGTAATAACCATTCCCGGACCGTTGGAACGCGCCGCATAATAATCGATCTCCGCATCAGAAACGGTATCATCCGGATTCGCAGAAAATGTCGTCATAGGTGCCATAACAATTCGATTTTTCAACTGAACTCCATTACGGAAAGTAAAGGGTTCAAATAGTGGTTTGTATGTTTCTTTCATTGTAGCCCTCGATTCCTTAAGCCTTAAACGCGCGGTTAATTTCTTGAATTTCCTCTGCTGTCAATTGAACATCCAATGTTTTCAGATTATCAAGCACTTGTTCTGCTCTCTTCGCACCGGGGATAGATAATATCTCGATCGATTTCATTCGTGATCTCCTTGCTGACTTCTAAAACCTTACGAGTTAAGCTTCGCAATTGACCTCTTTTTATGCTCTCATTTGGTCAAGCGATCGCCACTGCCGCGATGACATGGTTGTCCCGAAACACTGGAGCTGCTAGGCAACGAACCCCAGGAAATCTCTCTTCATCATCAAACGCAAAACCTTGTTGTGCGATAACATCCAGATGGTGAAAAAACAGATCTCGATCTATAAATGTTTGATCAGTCGCTTTAGTGAGAGAAAGACGAGCAAATTGATCTTGTTGTTCAGTTGGGTGCAAATGGGCTAAGATAACTTTCCCTAAGGCACTGAGATGAGCAGAAGAACGATTTACAATCTCCTGGCGATAAGGTTCCTCGAAAGGAGTTCTGATCATCTGCTGCATAACGAGCTCAGTTCCCTCAAGAGTACCGATATACACGCTTTCTCCTATATTTTTCCCCAGAAGATACGGACTTTGTAATGCAGTCCAGTCAATGGAGGTTTTTCCTGTCATGACGGGAAGAAACATCCCGTGATTCAACTCATAATATTTCCCGGTTTTCTTGATATAATCCATACCTTCTAGAGTGTTCGCTAGTCGAAAAGCAGTCGTTTTTGTTAACTCAAGGGACTCTGAGATCTCTCGTAATGTTAAGAAGCGGCTTGTTTTCAATAGTTCAATTATTTGCAGTCCCCTCTTTAATGTTGAGAGTTCGTATTTACTCACCAAGTTCACCTCCTATGAATCAATCCTAAGGCGTAACCAAATTAGAAGCAACAATCGGTAAAGATTGTTTCACTATATGAAACTTTTATTATCGTGTCATTCCATCTGATCGCGCCGATCGAGACACTCGCCCCGGTTGAATATTATGCAAATAATTGGAAAAATGTCATATGACAAAAGCAATGACAGGTGTCACTACCGTAAAACAAATAAACAAGTATACTTAATAATATTTGGTATTAAATATAGAAGGTTGAAAAAGGTCCATTCATACCATCATGAGGAGGAAGTCTCTTGTTCAAAAGGAAAGTAACAGCTCTTACAGTTATCATTGCACTTGTAGTTCAATTAATGTCCGTACCCGTAAGTTTAGCGGCAAGCGCAATAAAAATTGAAGTCAATGGCAACAGCAAGTCTTATGACAGTTCCCCTATTCTCGTAAATCAAACTGTACTTGTTCCTTTCAAATCGATCTCAGACACGTTCAACACATCTATCCATTGGAATAAAGCGACACAAACGGCGACATTGACCAAAGACAACTTAACCGTTGTGCTAGTCATGGGCTCTAAGAAAGCAACGGTGACTAAGGATTCTACAACGAAGGAACTTGAACTCGCCGAGCCCGCACAAATTAGAAATGGAAGAGTAATGGTGCCTCTACGCATTCTCGCCAACGCTTTCGATGCTGAAGTCAGTTGGGACAAGTCCTCCCAGATGGTTAAAATAAATACAGCTGAAGGATCTGCCGATACTCCGAGCAAGCAAGGCCCGGCTGGACCAGCGGGTTCACAGGGTCCGGCGGGCGCTACTGGTGCTACTGGCGCTACCGGTGCCACGGGTCCGACTGGCGCAACAGGTCCTCAAGGTCCGGCTGGCCCTGCGGGTGCAACTGGTGCTACTGGACCACAAGGCCCTGCGGGCACAACTGGTGCTACTGGACCACAAGGTCCGGCTGGCCCTGCGGGTGCAACTGGCGCTACTGGACCACAAGGCCCGGCTGGTACAGCTGGTGCGGGCACAATCATTCCATTTGCTTCTGGTGCACCTATAACATTAACTACGACTCTCGGAGGAGTACTCAACGCAAGTGCATTGATCGGCTTTGGCAGTTCAACTAGCGCTATTAACACAGGGGGAGTAATCGATCTAGCCGGAGTCTCTAACAACGTTGCGTTTTTGGTGCCTAGAAATGGTACAATCACTGACATTTCCGCCTTTTTCAGCACAACGGTAGCTAATTCTCTAGTAGGCTCAACTATTACAATTACAGCGCAATTGTACCAATCTACAACACCTTTTAGTAGTATCTTCACAGCTATTCCAGGGGCACACGCCACACTAGCTCCTAGCTATACAGGGATATTGGCACCCGGCTCAAATAGCGCTGGAACAACTAGCGGATTGAACATTCCTGTTACAGTAGGCACAAGACTTCTACTCGTATACAATGCTAATGTAATCGCCGGACTTGACGTTGCCACAAGCATGGTAGGTCACGCAAGCGCTGGAGTCAATATCAAATAAAGTTATTCATTTCCGTGTGCCCCTAAGAACTTTACTAAATACCCCAATTCCCCCGTATTTTAATAGGGGATTTGGGGTATTTTTATGACTACAGAAAGCACCTGCTTGTTGAAAAATTTAATAAATGATATATAATATAATACGAAACGTTCCGTATCGTTTTTATCAACTTCTTCACTATACTTCAAGTAAAGACAGGGATGGATTATGAAAAAAACAAATATAGATACAGGTATTGGTTCTCTTCAATGGTTTATTTTTTTAATTGCTAATTCGCTTACGATTCCAATTATCGTAGGGCAGGTTTTTCAACTTTCCCCATTAGAGATTTCTGGGTTGATGCAAAGAACCTTCTTAGTTGTTGGGGTATCATCTTTATTATCGGGCTGGTTAGGGCATCGTTTGCCAATACCTGACGGTCCAGCTGGTATATGGCTAGGGGTATTCACGTTAATGGGTCAAATGGCTGTCGTACAAGGGGTAGGCAAAGCTGGCGGATCTCTACAATTATTAGAAGGTGCCATGCTTTTAACGGGTGCTTTACTCATTATCGTTGGTTTAACAGGATGGATGAACAAATTACTGAAGCTGTTTACACCACTTGTTAATGGAGTTTACTTGACCATTCTCGGCTTTCAGTTAAGCGGTATGTTCCTTAAAGGGATGATTGGGGTCAGCGATCAATCAACTACGATTCAGCCAGGAATTGTAATTGTTTCTTTTGCAATCTTTATTCTCGTACTTGCTCTTTCTGTTTGGGGTAAGGGTTGGTTAAAAAGTTATGCGGTTCTTATTGGTATAGTTGTAGGTACAATCGCCTTTATTCTATTTTTCGGATCACAGCCTATGCCTAAAACGTCTTCCATTATTTCATTACCTGATGTTTTCGCATGGGGAATGCCAAAGCTTGATACGGGTATGATTGTTTCATCTATTATGGTGACATTTGTATTAATATCCAGCATTATTGCCAGTGTAGCAGCCATGCAGCAAGTGTTTAGTGAAAAAGCTAATGAAGGCACTCATGATAAGGCAGTACGAAAAGAAGGTTCACTTAAGAGTTCTGGTATTATCAGTGGGATCGGTACAATGTTGTCATCTGTCTTTTCGACAGTCGGAGTTGTTCCATTTTCTGTGGCGGCGGGGTTTGTACGGATGACAGGACAAAGACGTATGCGTCCGTTCTTCATCGCAAGTATAGCTCTAGCCGTGATCTCCTTTTTTCCAAAGGTGTATTCACTTTTTGCAATGTTGCCAGGCCCGATTGCCTATGCCGCTATGCTTGCCTCATTTACATCTATGGCAGGAATAGGCATCAGTTCTGTCCTTAGAGAACCTCTTGACCAAAGGCGGTTGACCATTCTAAGTACTGCGCTTTCACTTGGAACAGGGGTTATGTTTTTGCCGCAAGTTGTCTTTTCAGCTTTGCCAACCGTCTTGCAATATGTGTTTAGCAATGGTGTAATGGTTGGAATGTTAGTGGCTCTTATATTTGAGCAAATTTGGCGTCCACAGAAAGTGGAAATGAAGATATAAAATAATAACAATGTGAGGATTGAAAATGTCAGAAAAAAAACAATCTAAACTTAAACAACAATCAATAGGAAGACCACGAAGTGAGGCATCCAAAACTGCTATTCTTACCGCAACTGTTGATTTACTAGAGGAATCTGGGTATTCAACTTTGACCATTGAAGCCATTGCTGCTCGTGCGGGTGTCGGTAAAGCAACCATCTATCGTTGGTGGCCAAGCAAACCTATTCTCGTGCTTGATGCCTTTCTTATGACGACTGAATCCAGTCTGCATTTTCAAGAAAACACTTCGATTCGTGAAAATTTCCGTCAACAGCTTCACACTTTGGCAAATGTTTTTAACGATATCCTTGGAAGAACGGTGGTAGCCCTTGTTGCAGAAAGCGGAGAGGATTCGGAGATAGCAAAAGACTTTTACACGAATTATCTTAAACCTCGCCGAGAGGATGCGATATTAATTCTTGAGCGTGCCATTGCTCAAGGTGAAATTAAAGAGGGAATTAATTTAGATGTTGTGTCAGATATGTTATACGGTCCTGTATACTTTCAAATCCTTATTTATAAGAAAAAAGTGGACTCAAAATTTATTGACACATTAGTAGACCAGGTAATGAAGGGGATAGGTGCTCCATAGCAAGAGCCCCTTCCACTGTTCGATCAGCAGAAGGGGCTACACCTACTATACTAAAAGATATAAATGTCTATGTCTTTGGAACCCCTAACCACTTTGTCTATTTTATACGTCTTGGTGTTAAAAATCGCTTGCCACTTGTTCATTTTCGCCTTGGTTTTCCAATTATTGTCTGCAAATAGGGTTATTTTGGTGTATAACTCCGGGTAATTACCCTTGTATAGCTTAGGGGCAATTTTACCAGATACTGTTTCTGATATGCCAGCAGTCCAAAGAATGTACTCAAGGTCCATCTCGCTTTGAGGTCTAAGCTCTAGAGTTATCATACCCGTCTTTGCGTCCACAAAACCTTTTACATTATATCTGGCACCGCTGCTGTCTGTCTTTCCTGTTATTAATCCGGTGGCAGTAACGACCTTGTTAAAGATGATTTCTCCCTTAATCTCAGGAGACTGGAAGGTCCAACGCTTACTGACAAATTTACTGGCTATTTCAGATGGCGTAGCCGCTTTGATCGGCGTAAGCGACGAGACAATTGCAGTTTTACCTAATTGGGTAAATATAACCTCTTTGACCTTATCTTTATTATTCTTTACGTAGCTAACTTGGAATTGTAGGGAAGGTAAAGCCTTGTTACTTGTGGTCATTTTAAAATCAGAATCAGAATAGAACATCGACGACAATTTTTCCGTTGACTCGATTGAGACTTCATCATATACCCCTGTAGATACTAACCATCTTATTTTGGAATTTTTAATGAGATCTGCGCTGAGACTAGCTACGAACGAACGCGCATTGTACTGATGAGTAGGAATGCCCTTTGTTCTACCATAACCGGGAATCTCGAAAATATAACCCTCATGGACTGTGCCTATATTAAATGAGGTTATGGCTTTATCTTTAGGGGTTCCAGTTTGCACCAACGTGATATTTACAATAGTAAACTCGGGTTTGGCGGTCTTCTCACTTATGTCTATCTTAATATCTTGTGCCTGATCCTTGAGATTTCCGAGAGTGTAACGGACTTCGAAGCTCATAGGATTAGTAATCCTACTCTGATATCTATCCCAGCCATCGCTAATTTCTTTAATCGGTAGATCCTCAGTTTTGTTCGGGTTGTTAGAATCGAACAATCTTACATTGATGGGTACCGATGCTCCAACAGAGAAATTCATAATGCTGCGAAATGACTGTAAATGAGTTATTCTCGTACCCCACGGAATTTTTGAGTACAGGAGTGCGGAATTCGCTAGCGTTATTCTATCCATGGTAACTGTAGTAGTAGGGCTTATTTTACCCATAGTTTCAAAAGCCTTAAATAATTTCTGTAGCTGTTCATCGATTACAGTCTTGTTTGCTGCTGATGCGGGTGCGGGTGAAACAAATCCGACTGACATGATCAGAACGAGAATTAACGACAAGCTAATGATTTTCTTCAAGGTGATCCCCCCATGGTGTAGTTTCGTGCTGAGCAGTACCTCTAGTTTAACGGCTTGTATCATAAAGTAGCAATAGATATGTCCTCAAACTGTCGATATATCGTAATTGCTCTCTCACACGGCTAGCACAACAGTCGTATTACAATGGACTTGATATTCGGTATAATAGTCATGCTGTTTGAAATCGAAAATAAGGAGTACAGATTAATGACAAATCATCATGATAAACAACGATCTTTATCTTTCGGTCGCACCGGACTGAAGGTGTCGGCAATCGGCTTCGGAGCAGGGCATATCGGGGATCCAGACCAAATCGACGAACGAGAGGCGAACAAGCTACTTAACGAAGTGTTGGACGCCGGCGTGACGTTGATCGATACGGCCCGAGGTTACGGACTATCTGAAGAGAGAATCGGAAAATACATCTCTGCTCGGCGCGATGAATACGTATTGTCAACTAAGGTTGGCTATGGGATTGAAGGCTACGAAGATTGGACGTACGATTGCATCATCGCGGGAGTGGATCACGCCTTGAGGCTTTTGAAGACTGACGTACTCGATATCGTACATTTGCATTCTTGTCCATTAGAGACGCTTCGGCAGGGTGAAGTCATCGAAGCGCTTCATAAGGCAGTGGAGGCGGGGAAAGTGCGAGTGGCTGCATATTCGGGCGAAAACGAGGATCTTGACTTTGCGATTGCCACGGGTGCTTTCTCAAGCTTGCAGTTTTCTGTGAACTTATTCGATCAGCGCTCGATAGATCGTCAGCTGTCAGAAGCCGACCGGCAGCAACTTGGCGTAATCGCCAAACGTCCAATCGCGAACGCACCATGGCGCTTTGAGGAGCATCCCGTGGGTTTATACTGCGAGGCCTATTGGCTTCGGATGAAACAAATGGGAATCGAGCCGGGCGACATGTCATGGAATGAGATGGCGATTCGCTTCTCCGCATTTCAGACCGGTGTGTCCTCCTGCATTCTCGGCACGTCCAACATCTCGCATTTGCGCGAGCAGCTACGCTATATCGACCATGGGCCTTTGCCTGAGCAAGTCGAGACCGAGATTCGTGAAGCTTTCCGTCGTCATGATCAGAATTGGATCGGGCAAATTTAAAATAAATAAAGCGTATCTAACAGAGAAGGCCATCCCACATAGGATGGCCTTTGGCTTTAAGGACAATCAGCGTCATGAAAGGAAGTCCTGTGCCTGATCGCTATCGGTATAGATTGCGATGAGAACAAGAGCCGGTTCCTCGCTAATATTTTTTACGAGATGAGGCGTACAGGCATTCCAACTGAAAGAATCTCCCTCTTTGAATTCAGCCACATCCTCCCCTTGCTCGGCGTAGATCCTCCCCTTCACGACAACATGGACCTCTTCGCCCGCATGAGCATGTGGAACTTGTCCTGTAGAAGCTCCGGGAGGGAACTCAACGAGCGTCATTCTTACATTTTTGGTGGAACTCAAATGTTCCAACTTTAATTTTTCGGCGCCGCTGCTTGTAACTTTCCGCTCTTCTTTACGGACAATATTCATACGTTCTTCTTGTCGTAGCAGCAAATAAGCCAAGGGCACCTTCAAGGACCTGGCAATGCTCTCCAATGTTGCGATAGACGGCGACGTCTTATTCGTTTCGACCTGGCTTATAAAGCCTTGTGACAAGCCGGTTTCTTCACAAATTTGCGCGATCGTTATGTTCTTATGTTTGCGTATGGTGCGTATGGTGGAGCCGATGTTCATCTGTCTTCACCTCTCAAGAATAATGGCAATACTAAAGATATATTAATAATAACAATATTCCTGTTGACAGGCTACTCCCTGTCATATAATATTAGCGATACGAATTAAATATCTTTATAGATTATAAAACAGGGAGAGAGAAACAAATGACAAAAGTAACTGTTGTATCGACTATAGCCCGCGTGGTACTGGGAATACTATTTCTAGCCCACGGAATCAGTAAATTTCAGACGGGATTAATTAATATTGAAGCGTGGTTCAGTTCCATAGGCGTACCAGGGGCATTGGCTTATGCTGTGGCGTATATCGAATTGGTTGGTGGAATTTTGCTGATTGTGGGTCTCTTCACTCGATATGTGTCGGCTTTGTTCGTGATCATGCTTATCGGTGCGATCTTTTCGGCGAAGCTGTCCGTTGGATTGCTGGGGAACGACCAAATGGCTGGTTATGAATTAGATCTGAGTTTTATTATCATTGCGCTTTATCTAATTGTTGCTGAACATTCGCCGCTGTCGCTTGATCGAGCAATATGGAAAAAACGCAGCGCCTAATAATGGAGATGTTTCTTATGAACTCGGCTTATCATTATGACATTCATTTTCCTGTCAATATGGATCCGGACAAACAGTACCCGACCGTCTTCACGCTTCATGGCAGAGGGTCGGATGAGAAAAATATGTTCGGATTAGTGGAGTCATTGGCAGATGAATTTATTATTGTCGGCATTCGCGGAAATCTTACGTTGGGCGCAGGATTTCAATATTATGAGCTGAAGAGCTTAGGCAATCCGATCCGAGAAATGTTCGATCGGACCATTCAGCAATTGGAAGAGTTCATTCAGTATGCGACGGAGAAGTACCCGATTGATGCGGCCAAACGCTATTTGCTAGGCTTTAGCCAAGGCGCAATCTTGTCGATGACACTTGCGCTTACGATGGGGGATGAGCTGAAGGGAATCGTGGCGTTAAACGGTTATGTGCCTTCTTTTGTCCAATTGGAATATGCTCTGAAGAGTGTAGAAAATGTATCGGTGTTTGTTTCCCATGGGGAGTTCGACTCCGTATTTCCGGTTCGCATCGGCCACGAAACAGCAAATTATTTTAGAAATTTAACGTCTCATTTGATCTTTAACATTTATCCAACCGATCATGGTGTCTCCGAGGACAATCAACGGGACTTCGTGAATTGGCTGCATCAAGATGCAGGCTTGCTTTCATTATAAGGAGTAAAGTTCGAAATCGAGGGCACCTATCTGGGAGCCCTCGATTTTGCTGTTAGAGTGAATCGCTGCGCGCAACAGTGGCAAGACAGTTAACAGACATAGGCGGAGAAAGCCTTAGCTCGAATAACGGCGACGCCAAACAGGATGGCGCCGTATCGCGGAATTTTACTATTTTGTGTTTTGTACGAAAAACAATACAAATGAATATGAATATGAGGCATTGGATCAAATTTGTATGATATATCATACAAATGAGTTTGTATTGACGATGGTTTTATGAGTACTATATGAAAAATCATACAAATAGCCCTAATTATTTTGATATAGGGCCAACATTGTATGAAATATCGAACAGATTTATAGTTTCGGCTACAAATTGGCAATTCTGGATATCCCCCTTGCAATGGTGCCCTATAATGACGTAAAATTATTTACAGAATAGATCATAATTGGCGAAGCACGCCCCAGTATTCCTTTCAGTATGGAGGAGAATTGGGGCTTTTCATATTTATAAGGGATAGCATCGATAATAGGGGTGATTTATTATGAGTTTTGAGATTGAGCACGAAAAGTGGATTCAGACACATTTGGCTAAGCGTCAAGGCGAACGTAAAGATGCGCTAAGAAGAGGACATGGGTATGGAAATCGTATGTTTGCCGAAAAGATATGGTGGTCTCTCATGGGACACTTTATTGGTTTGCATCCAGAGTACGAAGTTAGCGATTGGCGGGGACGGTCATATTATGTAGACTTCATGTGGAACGTGGGGGGACATCTTTTTGTATTCGAGGTTATGGATTATGGATCGCATGGCAATGACCGCACGAAATACCGCATGGATCTTAATCGAGGTCTGTTTCTACAATCGCAAGAATATCGCTATATTGAGATTTCATTGGATGAAATGAAGGAAAATCCTTCGTTCATTTTAAATATGCTACAAAGTATATTGGCCACCTATTTATCTGTAACGACCGAGCAAAGCGGGGACATTATCCGCAAATTTGGTAAAATAGAACGGGATTTAATGCAATTGGCTATTCGACATCATCGTGTTGTTCGGCCTTCGAAAGCTGCAAGAGAACTTGAACTACATAAGCAAACCGTCATCAAGTATTGTCGCAGTCTTGTAAACAAAGGGAAGTTTCGGCCAGTGCCATCAGGAAACGCATGTAAAATTTATCAATATGAGTATCTAGGTTCAACACAGAGTCCCGATTTGATTTGATATGTTGTCTAAAAAATGTACAGCTCCCTCTTGTTCCATTAACATAAAAGACGACTCTTAGTCCACTAGATGGAACTCAGAGTCGTCTTTTGTTAATCATACAGAATTTATAAGTTTCACACTTATCATTATCTGTATGATCTCCGCAAAGCTTCTTCAGCGTCCAAGGACGTCGAAGGAGTTTTGTCTTATCTTTGCATGAGATGGGAATTGTTTGGTAACAATACGCAGATGTTGACTATAAGAGGCGGGTTGGTGGCTTGGTGTGATCCAGCATATCCTAAACAATTTAACCGAATTTTTGGGCAATCCTACAGATTTACAAGTCCATTTCCTTCCCACCGCGGAAGAGAAGGATCAGCAGGCTGCATTGATTTACTTATCCAGTATAACGGATGAATCGAAAATTAATGAGTTATTCATACGCCCAGTTATTGATGAACTCTTGAGTAAAGATCATACACCGCCAGATTTGGTTAAAATATTCATTCAACAGAAATTCCCCATGAACGGTTCTATGATAGAAAAGAAGGTTTCTGTAATCGCCCAGCAGTTATTCGAGGGAAAATGTATTTTTCTTGCGAAGGATCTAACGGATGTGATTTCTGTGGATACTGCACAATGGAATAACCGCGCGGTTACCGCTCCAGAAACGGAGCATTCCTTAATCGGACCCCGAGATGCTTTCGTAGAAGATTTGAATGTCAACTTATCCATGATTCGCAGGCGGATTCGACATCAAGATCTGCAAGTTGAGCAATTTACGATGGGAACCAAATCACAAACCAAGGTGATCCTAGTTTACATGAAGCAGCTTGTTAACAAGCAGGTGCTCGAACAGATGCAACAGCGCATACAGAATATCGAAATGGATGTTCTTGTAGATACAACACAATTAGGACATTTGATTCTGGATAAGAGCAACAGGTTTAACCCGTTTCCTTTATTTCAAACAACTGAAAGACCGGATAAAACGGTGGCCGCTATGATGGAAGGTAGGGTTCTGCTATTAGCGGATACAACGCCTACCTGCGCAATTTTCCCATCTACAGTCAGCGCTTTATATCAGACGACTGACGACTACTTTTTCCCTTCTGTCTCTGGAACCTTTATTAGATTGGTGCGCTATGTAGGCATGCTAACTACACTGCTTCTTCCAGGATTATATGTAGCATTTACCTCAGTGAATAGCGATGCTCTTCGCATCCAGTTCATGTTGGCGGTAGCAGCGAGCCGTGAAGGGTTACCCTATCCGGCTTATATCGAAGTATTGATTATGATTACATTACTGGAACTGATAAATGAAGCGACTGTACGTTTGCCGAAGGTAATCGGAGGCACAGCAACCATCGTAGGTGGGCTCATTATCGGTAGTTCAGCGGCACAATCGCATCTGGTCAGTAATATTATGATCGTTGTGACGGGTACAGTAGCGATCGGCAGCTATACGGTTGCTAACTATATGATCGGTATCGCCTGGAGAATGTGTAGCTATGGTCTCATGTTATTAGCTATTCCCTGGGGGGTAGATGGAATGGCGACTGGAGCCGCCTTAATTTTGTTGTATTTGTGCCACATTAAATCGATGGGCATACCTTATCTCTCCCCACTCAGTACGTTTCAATTAAAGGAATTATTCAGAGACGCACTCATACGGTTGCCTGCAGCGATGAATCCCTTTCGCCCCTCCGTTTATAGTAAGTCAGCAGAGGGCAGTAGACGAGTTAGAATTAGGGAAGGTGAGGATTCTCTGTGAACCGAGTTGCGAGTGAACCCAAGCTTAATTATTCGATTCTGTTATTCGCTACGATCTTCATCTTGTTGATCAGTCGACCCATTTCTATCATTTTGGATGGTGTGGGAAGAAACATCATCTGGATGCTTTTTCCCTTATTAATATTACCATTGGCTGGAACCTGGATGAGCCTGCAAGTGAGTAAGCGCTTTGGGGGAACTCCTTTGATTGTTGCTTGCGGACAAATTACATTCCGATGGCTTACCCCCGTGCTTTATTTGTTATACGCAATACTATTTATGGGTATTGCCACCTATACCATCGCTATGAGCGGCGATTTTTCCGCTCGGGTACTTGAATATGGAGATTCCAAACTTGCAATAATCTTCGGTGTATGGGTAACGGCTTGCACAGCCCTGTTTCCAATAGAGACGCTGATTAGATATTCTCAGGTGCTTATGATTGTGGTAATCCCTATCTATTTAGTGTTAAAAGTCACCCTATTAATGGATGCACAATTAAGTTGGCTACAACCGTTATTCAATACCAAGGATATGGTACATCCTCTGGATGCCATTGTAGTGATGATGTGTGTCTGCTCGCCATTAGCTACCGTTACGGTAGTTAATCGCAAACGTACCCATACCTCTTTTCGATCCATTGGTGTGTACCTAACACTAGCTGTTGTAATTACAACCTATTTGGTTGCAATGTGTATTGCTACATTCGGCATCCACACTGCTCGAAAGATGGAGTACATGGTTTATTACGGTCAAAGTGCTGTACATCTTGAAAGCTTTATCTTTGAAAAATCGACTTTTTTCGGGAGCATCCTTTTATTGTTCTTTAAAATCGTCGGTAACGCTTTTATGATGCGTTGCGCGGCATTGAGCTTGGCGCAGACGTTCGGCGCTCGAGTCGGGATTATTCCCGTCTTCTTTACAGGTGGGGTAACGACTATTTTCCTTTGGCAAATTGACCTTCCTTTATTCTTTATGAAGGCTCCTTTATGGCTTGGTTATTATAGCGTTACTCTAATCGTAGTTTTTCCGGCTTTAATCTATGGCATCCTTCTGCTGCGGGGGAATAAGTCATGAAACAACTCATTAGTGTATGGCTTATTGTCTTGGTTTGTCTGACAACAGTCACAGGCTGCTCCAGGGTGAAGCAGCTGAATATGATCTCCTTTGTTACCGCTATCGGCATTGATAAAGCTGAGGATTCTGGCATTGTCGTTCATGCCTTAATTGCCATTCCCGGAAGATTTTCTGCCCTTTCACCTGGAGCAGGAGGAAGTGATAAACAAAGCCCTAATTATATCCTTTCTAAGGAGGGCAGTGACGTTGCAGAGGCTTTGTCCAAAATGAAACGCGAGACGGCTCGGGATTTGGACTTTGGACATACTCGAATTCTTTTGTTCTCCGATGAACTCGCTAAGCAAGGCATTGAACAATACTTGGATTTATTTATGCGAAGAGAAGAATTCCAAAATAACGCATGGATTGCTATTGGGAAAGGAAGTACAAAGGACATTCTTCAAGCGAAACCAGAAGTGCCACAATCTGTGAACGATTATTGGGTAGATGTATTTTCTCAAGCTGGCTCTGAATCGATGGAGATCCTGCCCATCTATCTATATCAATTTAATAGCTATATCCAGGAACCAGGAAAAACGCCATTTGCGATGGAGATCACCATGCAAGAAGGAGGAAATCAGCTTCGACTAGCTGATCTTGGTTTATTTCGCAAAGGGAAGATGGTCGGAACACTAACACCAGTAGAAACAGCCTATCTACAATTGATCAGTGGCAATCGGTTAAGATCCTCATCGCTGACTATTGATAAGAGAAACTATACCACGTTAAAGTATCATTCCAAGAAGAAGATTACTGGGGAAGGAATCAAGCTCGACATGAGCTTTCAGCTCGAGTTAGATGAAAACCCTTCAAGCAAATTTGTATCTCTTGCCGAGATGCATAAGCTTGAAGCCGAGATCGCCGATCAGATTGAGAGTAATGTCATAGGGCTCATCAAGAAGTTGCAAGAGCTCAAGCTAGACCCTGTCGGTTTTGGCGAGAAATACAGGATCAAACATGGAGGTGAATTACAAGAAGAGGAATGGCTCGAGCGTATCTTTCCCGAAATGTCACTCCAAATCAAGGTCACAGTCAATCTCGAAAGAAAAGGTATGCTTACTTAAAGTGGTGAAAGACCTAACGATTCAAAAAAAGATACTGTCTTCTCCACTAAGAGAGGACAGCATCTTTAAAAAGCGGGGAATGAAACGATAATAGGCGTTAGTAAGAACCTTTAATATGTGCATGTACCTGTTCCTTATAAAAGGTGCTAAGCCTGTTCATCTCTTCATCGGTGAATGAAGGTACATGCAGGGCGGCTAGGTTGTCTTCTACTTGCCGAGTATTCTTAAAGCCTGGAATCACGCAGCTAATCGACTCATGATCGAGCAGCCAGCGAAGCGATGCTCTCGTCATGTTGTCACGCCCCTCTGCGATCCAGCGCAGCTGTTCGGCAAGCTCTACACCTTTGGAGAACCCAAGCCCAGCGAACGTTTCGCCCACGTTGAATGCCGCTCCATTCTCATTGAAGTTACGGTGGTCATCTTGCTCGAATGTATCGGATGGGGAAAACTTTCCCGTCAACAGACCACTTGCAAGTGGAAGCCGCACCAAGATGCCGACGCCCGTTTTTTTCGCTTCTCCTAGAAGTTGCTCTGCCGGCTTCTGACGGAAAAGATTATAGATGACTTGAAGTGCTCGCACACCGGGCTGCTTCAGACAAAAGAGCCCTTCCTCTACCGATTCCACGCTAACGCCGTATTCTCTTATTTTCCCCTCAGACTTCAGCTTGTCCAGCACAGTAAATACGCTGCCTTCCTTCAGGATCTGAAGGGGTGGACAATGAATTTGGTATAGATCAATTCGCTCGCGTTCAAGTCGCTTTAAGCTCGCTTCGCAATACGCTCTCACGGACTGTTCTGAATAGGTTGTGGGATCATGAATATCCCCAGCACGGCAAAATTTGGTCGCAATATGGATTTGGTCTTCTTTGCCTTTCGTCGCTTGGGCAAGCAGACGCTCGCTATGTCCATCACCGTATACGTCAGCGGTATCAAAGAAGTTTACGCCAGCATCGATCGCGAATGCCAGTGCGCGCAGCGATTCTGCATCATCCTTGCTACCCCACGATCCGCCGATGGCCCACGTACCGAAGCTAACCTCACTAATTTCTAACGTTGAATCTCCTAAACTTCTATATTTCATAAATAGAATAACCACCCTTCTTTTGCCAGTTAATATTATCCATAGTTTACCCTTTAAACTTATCTCAAGCAATCGTTTTGAGCGCCGAACTAAAGGATAAAACGTGAAAAATATCGCCTCATTCTACCTGTCCAGTTGGTCAGGTAGAATGAGGCGATCTTCTTGTTTACTTCATTGCGTTACAATATCATGCACGAGAACGGGAGAAACTGCATGATCGGCAATTCGGATATTGGCATAAATCTTTTCCATAACATCCGCAACCTGATCCCGGTTAGCATGTATAGTAACTAAAGACTCTCCGGCCTTGACCGAGTCGCCGATCTTCTTGTTCAGCATCAGACCAACCGCAAGGTCGATGATGGAGTCCTTCGTCGCTCTTCCTGCGCCCAATAGCATAGCAGCCGTTCCGATTTCATCGGCAACGATTTCGGCAACAGTGCCATCCGTCTTAGCAGGCACCTCAATTCGATAAGCGGCTTGTGGCAGCTTTTCTGGATGATCCACAACAGATGGATCCCCACCTTGACTTGCGATAAATTGTTTAAATTTCTCTAATGCTTTCCCGTTATGGATAACTTCTTTCAGCATTTTCTCCGCTTCTTCAAGTGATGCTGCCTTGTTAGCGAGAAAGACCATCTGCCTTCCAAGCGCCAGACAAAGTTCTTCCAGATCCTTGGGTCCATTTCCTTGCAACGTATCGATGGCTTCCTTGATCTCCAGCGCGTTTCCGATCGCATACCCGAGTGGCTGACTCATATCAGAGATGACAGCCATTGTTTTACGTCCGACGTTGTTGCCGATCTGAACCATCGCATGAGCCAGCTTCTTAGCATCCTCTGCTGTTTTCATGAATGCGCCTGCTCCTGTCTTCACATCGAGAACGATGGCGTCGGAGCCGGCGGCGATTTTCTTGCTCATAATCGAGCTTGCAATGAGCGGAATCGAATTCACCGTTCCCGTGACGTCGCGCAGTGCGTAAAGCTTCTTGTCGGCCGGTGTCAAATTTCCGGATTGGCCAATAACCGCGACTTTATGACGGTTTACTTGATCCACGAATTGCTCTTTGGTGAGCTCTACATGGAACCCTTCTATGGCTTCCAGCTTATCAATCGTTCCTCCGGTGTGTCCGAGACCACGCCCGGACATTTTGGCAACAGGGATGTCGAGAGCAGCAACGAGCGGTGCCAACACGAGGGTCGTCGTATCGCCAACACCACCGGTGGAATGCTTATCGACTTTTACACCTTCGATCCCTGACAGATCAATAGTGTCGCCCGAATTCACCATCGCCATCGTCAAGTCCGCGCGCTCTCGATCTGTCATGTCTCGGAAGAAGACCGCCATCGTCCACGCGCTGACTTGATAATCGGGGATTTGATCCTTCGTATAGCCTTCGATGATGAAATTGATCTCTTCCGCCGTTAATTCCTTGCCATCCCGTTTCTTCTCAATCAAATCAACCATTCTCATCGTCTTTCTCTCCTCGCTTTTGCTCTATAATGAAATCGCAGTATCCAGTGCGATTTCCATCATTTCATTGAAGGTGCTTTGACGCTCCGCTGCAGTCGTTTCTTCTCCGGTCAATAAATGATCGCTCACGGTCAGAATCGTCAAGGCATGGACACCGAACTTCGCTGCTAACGTATAGAGCGCGCTCGTCTCCATCTCTACACCGAGCACGCCATAGTCCATCAACTTCTGAACGATGGATTTGTCATCGCGGTAAAAGACATCCGAGCTGAAGATGTTCCCGACATGCAACTTTAAGTTTTTGGCCACGCCATAATCATAGGCTACCTTCAGAAGCGGAAAGCTGGCGATAGGAGCGTAATCGTAGCCACCGAAGGTATGATGGTTCATACTTGAATCGGTGCACGAAGCTTGGGCTAGAATGATGTCGCGCACATGCACATGCTGTTGCATCGAACCGCAAGTCCCAACACGGAATAGATTTTTGACACCATATTCGCTAATTAATTCGTTTATATAAATACTGATAGAGGGAAGCCCCATTCCTGAGCCTTGCACAGAGATGCGCTTCCCTTTATATGCCCCTGTATAGCCGAGCATACCTCTGACCTGGTTATAACACACGGGATTCTCCAAGTAATTTTCTGCGATGTATTTCGCACGTAGCGGATCACCTGGCATCAGAATTGTCTCGGCAATATCACCTTGCTTAGCTGCAATATGAATGCTCATGTTATCACCCTAGTTCTTATTTTAAATCCGCCCAGCCATACGATCTCAACTTCTCCTTTACTCAAGAGGTCTAGTTAAATGAAAATCCCTGCCACCGTCGCAGACAACACGCTTACCATCGTAGCACCGAATAGCAATCGAAGACCAAACCGGGCGACAACGTTCCCTTGTTTCTCATGAAGTCCCTTCACCGCTCCGGAAATAATGCCAATCGAGGAGAAGTTAGCAAACGAGACAAGGAACACCGATATAATCCCGACAGATTTTGCGGACAATGTAGGATGATTACCAAGGTCCAGCATCGCCACAAATTCGTTGGACACCATTTTGGTCGCCATAATACTTCCCGCCACCACCGCATCATGCCATGGAATGCCCATGACGAATGCAATCGGCGCGAATACATAGCCCAGCATTTCTTGAAATGAAAGGCCAAAGATTCCGCTGAAGATCCCGTTGATTAACGAGATCAGCGCTACGAATCCAATCAGCATCGCGGAGACGATGACCGCTACTTTGAAACCATCCATAATGTACTCGCCGAGCATTTCAAAAAACGATTGCTTCTCTTCAGCCTGAACGACCAAGATATCTTCATCTTTATTAACCGTGTAAGGGTTGAGGATGGAGACGACGATAAACCCGCCGAACAGGTTTAGAACGAGTGCGGTAACGACATACTTAGGGTCAATCATTGTCATGTACGCACCGACGATCGACATCGAAACGGTTGACATAGCAGAAGCGCAAAGGGTATATAGACGGTGCTTCGGCAACATGCCAATTTGCTTCTTGACGGATATGAACACTTCGGATTGACCGAGAATCGCAGAGGCGACTGCGTTATAGGATTCCAATTGGCCCATTCCGTTGATTTTACTTAAGACTAGCCCGATATATCGAATGACGAACGGTAGAATTGTCGTGTACTGCAGGATGCCAATCAACGCGGAGATAAAAATGATTGGCAGCAAAACGCTTAGGAAGAACACCATCTGTCCATCGTTCGCGAGGCCACCGAACACAAAATTGATGCCGTCCGCCGCATAAGCTAGCAGCTTTTCAAACACGGAGGCAAAGCCTCTGATAAGAACCTCTCCAGCGCTCGTAAACAACAATACATAAGCGAGAAGCGTTTGCAGGACGATCATGACGATAATCGGCCGATAGCGAATTTTCCGGCGGTTGTTGCTTGCCCAGAAAGTAAGACCAAAAACAACGAGGACGCCTAAGATGGCATTTAGAACACTCATTCTGTATCCCCTCCGCTGCCTAGTTCCTTCATATCTGTGGCTTGAAATGCACCTGGGAGCAACTGAGCCATTGTCCATTCCTCGATGTCACCATGAAGATTCGTTAAGTAAATGGTTGTATTGTGATCGCTGAATTCGGCCAACACTTGCCGGCAAGCGCCACAAGGGGATACGGGTCCGTCCGTATCCGCCACGATGGCGATCACTTCAATCTTTGTATTTCCTTCTGATACTGCCTTGAAGACGGCAGTTCGTTCTGCACAATTGGTCAAACCGTATGAAGCATTCTCAATGTTGCAGCCCCCATATATCTTCCCACCCGATAGCAGTGCGGCTCCCACTTGGAAGCCGGAGTAAGGGGCGTATGCTTGCTTGCGAGCATCAATCGCTGTTTGAATCAGCTGCTCTTTCATCGAGCGTTCCTCCTATGCGGGATATTAATATGCAGCCGTTGATTGTTCACCTTCCATGATCTTTACACCTGAGCTAGCTCCGATTCGATTAGCGCCTGCTTCGATCATCTTGTTCATGTCGTCTAGGCTGCGTACACCCCCGGAAGCCTTCACGCCGATATGAGCACCGACGGTCTTGCGCATCAACGCGACATCTTGCAACGTAGCGCCTCCAGTTGAGAACCCTGTGGATGTTTTTACGAAGTCCGCACCTGCTTTAACGGAAAGCTCGCATGCCCGTATCTTTTCTTCATCAGTTAAGAGACACGTTTCAATGATGACTTTCACGATCGCTTTATTGGAAGCTGCATCAACGACTGCTTTAATATCCTGCTCAACAAACTCGTCATTCCCGTCTTTTAACTGACCAATGTTAATGACCATGTCCACTTCAGTGGCGCCATTCGCAATGGCGTCTTTCACTTCCATCGCCTTCACGACCGAAGTTGATGCGCCTAACGGAAATCCAATCACGGTACAAACCTTTACCTCTGTCCCCGCGAGCTGTTCGGCAGAAAAAGCAACCCAAGTTGGATTAACGCAAACGGACGCGAACTTGTATTTCCTGGCCTCTTCAGTTAACTTCGCAATTTCTGCTCGGGTAGTATCTGCCCGCAGCAGCGTGTGATCGATCATGCCCGCTATGTTCATATTATTAGCTCCTTTTCCTTCATCACCTAAAAAGCATGCCCCAATATGGCATTGCTTTATGTGTGATATCGAGATAACTTGCCAAATTTGTACGAGAAATTAGTACAGAATAATTCGGATTGAAAGAAGACACGCTTTACTTGTCACTGAAGCGACTGGAAAAAACGAGTGGGTTTCTTGTTACTGAGGTGACGAGCAAAGACCAGGGGGGATAGGAAATGAAGCAAACTGAAGTATTTAGCCACCTAACTGCCAAAAAACTTTCAAATAGAGTTTATTTTATGCCCCATTTTTCGGAGACTGACCGTCCTGCTCTCGGATTGATCTGTGGAGACGACATGAGCGTAATTGTTGATTCAGGTAATTCACCTGCTCATGCCATGGACTTCCTCCATCTCGTTGAACAAATGGATATTGCACCCGTGAAGTTTGTTGTCATTACTCACTGGCATTGGGATCATATCTTCGGTATGAACACGATGGGGCTATTATCGATTAGTCATGATCTAACGAAGGAGAAAATAAAATATTTGCAAACTCTTAAATGGGATGACGCCTCATTAGATTCACGGGTATCTACCGGGGAGGAAATAGAGTTTTGTAGAGATATGATCAAACGTGAAATGCCGACAAGGGATCATTTGAAATTGAAGGCACCGGATATTTCTTTTCATAGCAAAATTGAGTTGGATTTGGGTGGCGTCACCTGTATCGTGGAGCATGTTGGAGGCGTTCACGCACAGGACTCTTCCATTGTGTATATCCCTGACGAGAAGATCATGTTTCTAGGTGATTGCATTTATCAGGACTTTTATAGCGGGGAATGGAGCTATGACCTGAACGAACTTACCCTCTTATTAGATAAAATAAAGAAGTACGATGTAGATTACTATGTAACAGGGCATCAGGATCCAAAAGAGCATGCAGAAATGTGGAGCTTCTTCGACGATCTCACTCGGATCGGGGAAATCGTAGATAAAGAGACATCTCTGGATCAAGCTGTTTCTAGATTTAATGAGGTACAGAAAACAATGCCGAATGAGGAGCAATTGGAGTATATCCAAAACTTTGTTGCAGGAAATATAAAAATGGTATGATAATTATATCTAAAATTGTTTCACGGAGTGAGGTGGGCTTCATGCGAAAGGATCAATTGTATTCCATTGGCCAAGCATCGAAGATTTGCAACTTAAGCATTCAAACGCTTCGCTTCTACGATAAGATCGGATTGGTCAATCCAAGTGAAACAGATAAGTACTCCGGATACCGATATTATTCTAATCTTGATCTCCTTCATATCAAAATCGTTCAAGGCTTGAAATCGCTAAATTTCAAGCTTGAGGAAATTAGTCGCACGTTAAAAAGTGAAAAGCTAGACCGCATCATGGAAATGATGGAAACCAAGCATGCGGAAACGTTACAAGAGGTTCGAAGGCTGGAGCAGATCGCGACGACTATTGAACAAAGAATGAACCAAATGACTTATCTACAAGCATTGGGTGATGAATTTAAAAAGCTTGATGTATTGGTTGAGATGAAATATATCCCGGACCGATATGTTGCGTTTGACCGTAAGCGTTATGCATGCGGGATGGAACCTTCAATCGTGCGATTTACAGAGCTTTTTCATAAGATTGAAGCTAATGGTCTGATTCCTAGTGGATATATCATGACCATATACCATGAGAACATCATGACCTTTGACCGCCAAGACTCTGATATTGAAGTCTGTATCCCCGTCGATAGAATAGGGACTGCAGCTGCTTTCACTCGCCTTGTCGAGGAGGGAGAATACATTACGGCACTCTACTGTGGCGTACCCAATGAAGAATCCTGCAAACGCATTTACGGTAAATTGCTTGAGTGGATGAATACCAATGGCTATGACGAAAGAGGCCCGGCTATAGAGCAATACTTGGTGGATATGACGCAAATGAGTAAGCCGGAAGAGTTTATCGTCGAGTTGCAAGTACCGATAATTAAAAAAAGTTTGACTCTATAGTTGCTATAGGGCTTATTCTTTTCTCATCCGAACAATTCAAAGGAGAGAATAGCAATGAATCTTATATTGGGAACAGGTCCATTAGCGATGTCGGTCATGAGGGAGCTCGTAAAACGAGGCGAGTTAGTGAAAATGGTAAACAGCAGCGGCATCGCCGACGTGCCCCAGGGAGTACTGCTAGTTAAAGCGGATCTCATGGACGAAGGCCAGGCAACCGCGGTTATGAAAGATGCCCGAACCATTTATCAATGCGCACAACCGGCTTATCATAAATGGGGAAGTCTTTCTGCTCGTATGCAGGATAATATTGTTTCAGGTGCTATGGCTTCAGAAGCCAAGCTGGTAGTTGCGGAAAATTTATATATGTATGGCTTCGTAAAAGGGAGCATTCATGAGCAATTGCCGGATGCACCGAGTTCCAAAAAAGGCGAGATCCGCGCAGCATTGTCGCAAAAGCTAATAAAGCTTCATCGAGACGGGTCTTTACAGGTAGCGATAGGTAGAGGAGCCGATTTTTTCGGTCCATGTGTGCGCAACTCTTCTGTAGGAGACCGGTTTTTCAAACCAATAGTGGAGGGGAAAGCGTGTACAGTACTTGGGAATCCAGACAAGAAGCACACTTACACCTTTATTGATGATTTCGGCAAGGCGCTTGTTTTGCTAAGTAATCATGAGGACTCATTCGGTCAAGTATGGCATGTCCCGAATGCGGATACCATCACGACCCGGCAGTTTGCTGAAATGGCTTACCGGATTGTCGGAAAACCGGCGAGAGTGAAATCGATGGGCAGGGGCATGCTCCGACTGGGAGGGCTATTTATTCCGGAAGCTCGCGAGAGTATTGAAATGATGTACCAATTTGAAAATGACTTTATCGTGGATAGCCGTAAATTTAGTGATCGATTCGGAGTGATGCCAACACCATTGGAGCAGGCTCTGTCCTTAACTATAGAATGGTATCTTTCGAGATCATCGAGTTGAGCCGGCGTTCGTGTCGGGGTATGACAATGGGCTTCTGGAATAGATAAGGCGAATCCTATGTATAAATTTGGACAATTCAACCATAATAAAATCGCCTGCTCTATTCCAAACGCACAGAGGTGATGAATTGTGAAAAACAAGTGGTTGCTAGCGTTGCTTTTAACCATTGCGTTCGTATTTAATTTGAATCCGCAAGTAGCATCCATGCAGGTCAAGAAGAAGGATTCGGCTTGTATCAGTGCCAAAATGGTGCAACTGAAAAGCGATATGGAGAAGGTTTGGATCGATCATACGATATGGACGAGAAGCTACATTGTCAGTGCCATATCGAATCGCTATGATCAGAAGGACGTATTGGATCGGCTTTTGCGGAACCAACAGGATATTGGCAATGTGATCAAGCCATATTATGGGGAAGCCGCCGGTGATAAGCTGGCAGATCTTCTGCGAGAGCATATTCTGATCGCAGGGAAAATTGTAGGAGCTGCCAAAGCGGGCAATCAGGCGGATGTGAAAAAGCTAGAGACGGATTGGCATAGAAACGCCGACGATATCACCAAATTTTTAAGCGAAGCGAATCCGAACTGGCAGTATAAAGCGATACAGGATATGCTTTATACGCATCTTCAGTTAATTACTGAAATCGTCCTTGCCTGTATTAAAGGAGATTGGAAAGCGGATATTGAAGCAACCGACAAAAACGAGATCCATATGATTCATTTTGCGAATATCCTGACAGAAGGCATTGTCAAACAGTTTCCTGAAAAATTTTAAGCGAACTAACGAGAAGTGATAATAGAATGACATTCATCAAGGCCGCCGAGTACTTCGACGGTCTTCAGTGCATAATCCCGGTAATGATATAAGGAATTGCTGATTTGATATATTGTTCCGGTAAAATTTCCTTACTATTTCTTCTCCACTCTACAGAAGTCCCGTAAATCCCCCAACTTAATAGGACTGCAGTAATTTTTACAGCTTCATCCTCTTCAGTTTTATTTTGCTTTAACAGCAATTTGTAAAAAATGATTTCGAGCTGTTCCCTAATAATACGGGCAATGGTATCTTCGTATCCTCTGTGGCAACGATTGGATAATGACTTTTGGAAATGGGTTATCGCTTTAAAGATACTAATGAAGGTTTCTTCGTTTAGTTCGTCATTTTTGTAAATCTCATAATTCAAATTCACTAACAATACTTCTGATAATACCTTCTCTAACAAGTCATATATATCTTCAAAATGATAATAAAAAGTGGCACGATTAATCATGGCTTCTGTAGTTATATCCTTTATGGTAATATCCTTAAATTCCTGTCTCCCTGAAAGTTCAATGAAAGAATCCATAATTAATTTGCGAGTACGCAGAACACGGGGGTCCGTCTTTGATGGAATCACTTTGTTATCACTCCTACTTTTTAAACAATTTCTATAATGTGTTGTATAAACGACAAATCCACAGAACTATTGGTGTTGCTGATTTTCATTATGACTTAAAATTCAATTGTAAGGCAAATAATACGAGGTAAAGAGTTATGCTTCTAGAGGAGGAAAATGAAATGAAGAACAATAATAATATGATTTGTGATTTAGAAACAGGTGTATGCGGAGTTGCTGGAGAGGAAGAAATGGAGGTTATTGATTTTAATCAACCCCCAAAAAAAGTGGCTAATCTTTATTATGTGACTGATCCGATTTGTTCTCATTGCTGGGCAATTGAACCTATTCTTCGTCGTTTTGTAGAGCAATATGGACATTATTTTAACTTTCATACGGTTATGGGTGGTTTGCTGGAAAAGTGGCATGACGGACCCATCGACCCTGCCAACGGAATTTATAAACCAGCCGACGTTGCTGGTCATTGGAGAGAAGTTGGAGAACATTCAAGAATGCCCATTGATGGCACTTTAATGATTGATAATCCAGTTCAATCGTCCTACCCACCCTCTCGTGTATTTAAGGTGATTCAAAAAAATCATAATGGTGCAATCGCATATGAATATTTGCGCCGTGCAAGAGAAGCGCTGTTCGCATTTAATCAAAATATTTCGGATCAATCCGTTCTGATTGAAATCGTAAATAAAATGGGCCTGGATGGTGAAGCGATTGTAAATGAAGCTGAACAACCAATTGGACAACAATTATTGAATGAAGATTTTGAGCAAGCTAGAAGCTTAGGTGTCAGAGGCTTTCCTACCATTATCATGATTAATGAGGAAAATAAAGGCGTAAAAATTGGTGGTGGCCGTCCGTTTGAATACTATGTAGACGGATTAAAACAAGTTCTAAATTTGGAACAACTGCAACCCAAACAACAACCTCCCCTTTCTAGCTTGCTTGAAAAAGAAAAACTTCTATTTTCTAAAGAAATTGAAGTCATGTACGATGTTGAACAATCTGATGTTAATTCGTTTATTGAAAAAGAGCTTTCACCAGGTCGTTACCAAGCGAAGGAAATTGTTGGGGAGTTTTATTTTACAACAACTGAATAAACAAAATGTTATTACTAACCTCAAACTCATTTCTAAGGGAAGCGTCAAAGAACAACTCAGTGTCTTTGACGCTTCTTTGATCTGGTCTGTTCCCCTCATTCACTGCTGCTCAATTTCTGATCTGCGTTCTAGCAGATGTTTCTTCTCTACTTACAAGTCAAAAATCATGTCTAACATTGAAGCGGGAGGTGGTTTCAATTAATTATGTGTTAGTCGCTTTCATATATGTCGTAAGCACTTCCACAGTCCGACTAAGAGTGAAATATTAGCGATACGAGAACTGGTCATATGGTATAATTAGGAAATAATCATAGTTTTGAAAATACACAACAGATGAGAAAGGATTGATTCGCTTTTGGACGCAAAGGGCTATTTGTACTCGGCAGAAATGTTAGACCAATTGGTTACTGTAATAAACAAGGATAGGTGGGAGGAAATCATCATACCTGAAATCGGTTCAGCAGGTAGATTATTTGCTCATATGGTAAGGGTTAGGGATGTTTATCGTGATAGTTTTAGTACGGGGCGTATTAGGTTGCCTGGAAATTCTATATCAAGAGATGCAGACTTGGAAGTAGAACTAATAAGAAGTCGTAAAGAGTTAGCAGACGCAATGACAAATTCTAAAGTGGATAGGATTTATTGGAGTGACGATTATTCGGTGTCGCCAGATGAAATATGTAGTATTGCAATTCAACATGAAGCCATTCATCAAGGTCAATGGTATGTGGCATTGAAACAAGCAGGAATAGTTATCCCTGAACAATGGCGTTCAGATTGGCACTTATGGTAGGTCATAGAATACATGATAAAATATGAAATAGTAAATTCCAAACTGCCACAAACAAAATCTCTTGATGTTGACTTTGTTATAGAAGAAATAGAGGAAATCATAAATACATATGGGTTAAACATAACGCAAAAAACAACCCTTTCAACGTTGAAAGGGTCTATACATTACCACCTTAAACAAGGGAAAAATGCAGGTGTTTTAGAGTTGACATACTGGGCATCTAAACACCGATTATGGACAGAGATACACGATAACAGGCTAGCCGAATGGAACAAAGACCTGATTGTTCCATTTACACAAGCGTTAGCAGATTGCTTTTGTGGCGAATTAATAAATGAAAATAGTTAGAAACTATTTTCCTCGAAACCATTCCATTGTTGGAGATGGTTTTTCTCTATACACTAATGTAAACATTGTGGTCAAAACACAATTTGTGCTTGGATATATTACGGTGAACCTTATCACAAGCAGTGGTAAAGCGGAGAATGGAATTAATGGTGAGTATAAAATAGAAAAAGGATAAGACCAGAGCGCAATACACTAAAATCCGGTCTTATCTTTTTAACAGGAGCTGTCGGATTGAGTTCGAAGCTTCCTTTAGTAGCTCTTTGCTATTTTCCATAATAGGTCAAATGGGTCTGAATCCAAGTTTACTTAGAGTATTCTTGTAAGCTTCCATCTCTGGTGAATCACTTATCTCCTTCATGTTCATTAACGTAGTTATAGCACTTGATATTAAGGACGCTTTAGGATCCTCTGCGGCGGCTTCTTCTTGTATAAACAGGATCAAGTCGAACGCCATACGTTGGCGCTCCGAATCATCTATCCTCTTATCGATTAATTTACGTATACTCCCCGTGCTCAGAGCCAGTTCGCTATAAGAGAAATCAGGCTGCTCCAACATGTGAAACGATTGTTCAAGTTCGTCCGTCTCGAATACTTTGATTTTCTTATGCTCGACGCTGATGAGTAATTCTTCTGCTTGGGTAACGCAATATACGCAGATGGAAGGAATCGGGGCCGGATTCCTTAATGAGGCATTCATTGTAAGCATGTTCTGTAACATACCTGATAAGGCTATGGTTACATCCATTAAATATTCATGATATTGCTTCGAGAATAGTTGATTCAAACGTACGTAGATCCAGCTTATCATCCGAATACGCATTTGCTTTATAAATGCGATCAGATCAGAATCGTTAGACACTAAAGCATCCTCAATTAAAGCATTGATTTTACTCTCAGCGCGATAAGTCATCATGGTCGATAACTGTTGAATGAAGATCTCTTTACCGGTATCGTCTTCGCCAATTACTATTCGATTACAGTCGGCATTCATTTTATCTTCATGGTACAGAAGCGAAGCTCGAAGCAGTTCAACTTTGGATTGAAAGTGCTTATAAAAAGTTCCTTTTGAAATGCCGCTGCGATTCAATATGTCTTGAATGGAAGTAGCATGATAACCCTGATCGATAAATAGCTGTACAGCTGCATCCACGATATCCGATTTCTTTAGTTGCATCTCGCCCTCTCCTTTATACATCCATTATACTCGAATTACTGTGAGTATAAAAGTATAATCAATGTTCAATTTTGTCTTGATTTTTCTATTGAGCGGAGTTATCATGGCACATATGGCAAGCGAGTTCAAAAATATAACCGTAGTACATTCGAGAGGTGAGGATAGGAAGGACGTATGCAGCGGGGATCATGTATACACCGGAATGTTTATTGGTGATTAGAGGGTAATAGCTACTGTTCAACTATTAAGGAGTGATAGATATGACGGAGAAATCTGAAAAAGGTGTAAACAAAGCCATCCTAATAGCGATCATACTTGCTGGTGCTTTTGTTCTAATTTTGAATCAAACGTTGCTTAATACTGCGTTGCCGCACATTATGTCGGACTTATCCATCGCCGCAACGACTGGACAATGGTTAATAACGGGATTTATGCTCGTCAACGGTGTGTTAATTCCGATTTCAGCCTTTTTTATATCGAAATTTTCATCAAAGAACTTATTTATTGCAGCGATGTCCTTTTTTGCACTTGGAACATTGGTAGGAGCAACTGCACAAGGCTTTGAAGTGTTATTTATCGGTAGGATTCTGCAAGCCTGTGGTGCTGGCATCATGATGCCATTAATACAAACCATGCTATTGATGATGTTCCCGCCGGAAAAGCGTGGAGCCGTTATGGGGTTGGTTGGCTTAGTCATTGCATTCGCTCCTGCCATTGGACCCACATTGGCGGGTTGGGTTCTCGAAAGTTATGAATGGCGAGCACTGTTTTACATGATGTTGCCTGTCGTCTTGATTGTTATCGTTTTAGCGCAATTCGTAATGAAGAAGGAAACCAAGCACACGAATCCTAAAATCGATATCTTATCCATCCTATTATCGACGATTGGATTCAGTGGTTTGTTATATGGTTTCAGCTCATCCGGCAGACAGGGCTGGGACAGTCCGGAGGTTTGGATTACAATCGCAGTCGGTGCCATTTCACTCATCGTATTTACATGGCGCCAATTTGTTATCGATACACCGCTTCTCCATTTGCGAGTGTTTCAAAATAAAACCTTTAGCTTGTCCGTAATCATCGGCATGGTGGTCATGATTTGTAATGCGGGAACACAACTGCTTATCCCGCTATATATGCAAACTGCCCGCGGATATACCGCGTTGGAATCTGGCTTAATGATTTTGCCGGGAGCCATTGTGATGGGAATTATGTCACCTATTACCGGCAGAATATTCGATAAGATCGGACTTCGGCCATTGGCTATAACGGGTTTATCCATTGCGGCAGTAACAGCATTCTTATTTAGTAATATCACAGAATCAACTTCCTACACCTATATGGTTGTTGTCTATGCAGTCTTAATGTTTGGTATTTCAATGATCATTATGCCAATTATGACAGTCGGTATTAATCAACTTAAGACCGAGATGATTCCACATGGTACAGCCGTAAACAATACGTTACGTACAGTCGCTGCGTCCATCGGTATGGCTATTCTGATCACGATCATGTCCAATAAAACCAATGAAGCTGTGAAAGATAAATTGACAGATCCGATGGTGCATGGAATCTCAGCCGCATTCTCTGTCGTCGCAAGCGTGGCAGTCGTTGCATTAGTGTTGTCCTTCTTTGTGAAAGGAAAAAAAGGTGTTACTCGAGTTAAAAAGGCAGCGTAATTACAAGGAATACTCAGTTAGAAAGGGCCATCCGGCTAGGATGGCCCTAAAAATCTTCCGTAACAAACTCCTCGGTGAACTGTAACACAAGTAAAAATTAAGTTTCTAAATCGCTACAGCCTATTTTTCTCCGTTAGACCCGTTACGGTGAACCGTATCACAAATGACGCAAATTTTCTTGAATACTGGTGGATCACCCCAAATGAACTTTTCGGGTTCTTTGTATTTTTCAAAGAATTTAGCTTTGAACATTTTTTGCCGCGTTCCTCGTGATAGCCTGCCTCTTGTCAATTACCTGCAGCAGTATCCGTTCGTTCTTTTGAACGGGTATTGTCCAATGCTGCAGATGCCCCTAACACTCTGCATGCGGATGTACAGCTAAAGCCTTTTGAATGTCGAATATATCGTTCCTAGACGTCAACGTCTAAAGTGATTGCGAATACTAATCTGACAAGGCTAGTGTCCTTAGCATACGTTCTAGCACGATGACCGCTTGAGCACGGGTGCAGGTGCCGGTAGGGTCTAGACTTCGTTGCGATGTTCCAATTAGGATACCGTTAACGACGGAGATTCGGAAAGACCAACGAGCCCAATCGGATATTCGATCGGCATCCGTAAACGAATCCAGATCCGCTAAGGGGAATATTCTCGTAGGGGCAGCATATTCAAGCGCTCGGGCGATCATGACCGCCATCTCCTCACGGGTGAGTTTATCGTTCGGGCGGAAAGCGTCATTATGTCCAGAAACAAGTTTCTTTTGCTCGGCGATCAGCACCTCATTGCTATACCAATTGTTAGCCTTAACGTCACTGAATGAACCGGATACTTTCTGGTCTTGCAGGCCGAGGCCGCGGACAAGCAAAGCAGTGAACTCCGCACGGGTAACCGGCTCATCCGGTTCGAACCGATTCTGTCTTGTGCCACTTATAAGACCTTTGGAAGCGAGTTTGTTAATGGCGGACTCGGCCCAGTGCGACCCAATATCATGAAAAGAGACCTTTTTGTACCCTGCAACGTAGGTGCTGTTGCCCGTACTCCGGATGATGGCGTGAACTGTGCCGTTCTCGTCGTTTACTAATCGGGCTGGCGTGAATTGGAACGATCCCCTCTCCTGATCGAAGAGGAAAATGCCGGGCATGAGAGGTTGAGGTGGAAATAGATTTTCCTTGTCCCCCAGACGTATGGATCGTTCTACGTAAAAGTCTCCGAAATCTTTTATTGTTTTCGCTTTTCCTTCATGAGTTATGGTTAGCGAAAAAGTGGTAGCCGGTGCGGGGAGCAAAGTGACCTGCGCTTTCTCTGCCGCAGAAATGATCCGGGAGCTTTCCGGCTGTTCAGTCGGCGACACCTCGATTCGAGTAACGGCTCCGTCCTCCAGCCCTTCATTTGCGTTAAGCACTTGCAGTGGTAGCGTATAAGAGCCAGTCTCAGTCAGCACGAGAATCCAGCCCGAACATCCTGCCTTCTCATAGGCTGCCTTAGCAAGGGAGGAGGGTATTTCAAAGATTGCCGATCCGGTCACATCGACACCGATCGTATATAACGCCGTATCGGGAGGTGCATGATCAATAAGTGACATGACGGAGCTCGCATCCAAACGTATTTGTATGCGCCCATTGTTTTGCTCCGTACGGACTGCCTGATTCCAGGAAATATAGGGCTGATTGCCCGTCAACCAGACACTCGGCAGTAATGTCGGGGGCCCTGGCGGAGTGCTTGCTACTGGCGGGCTAGGCGGGCTTGAACCGACCGGAGTGATCGTGCCATTCTTACTGTTCGTCGGTCTGTTGACGGTGGCGACAATCATGGATGGCTCATAGTTGTCACCCGTGATGACGGCAGTATAGTCACCATAAGGCAGCGTTACATCGTAATCTCCGGTGGCCGAGGTTATCGTCGCCACGACGGGTCCGTCGGTTACGTTAATTCCTTTTCTGAACGTCAGCGTTAGCCCCGGCGCAGGCGCGTTGGTCCCGGTGTCGATGATGACGCCGTACAAGTATCCGCTCAATGATTCCGGCTTCCGGGTGATCGTGCCGTTCTTACTGTTCGTCAGTTTGTTCACAGTGGCGACAATCATGGATGGCTCATAGTTGTCACCTGTGATGACGGCAGTATAGTCACCATAAGGCAACGTTATATCGTAATCTCCGGTAACCGAGGTTATCGTCGCCACGACGGGTCCGTCGGTTACGTTAATCCCTTTTCTGAACGTCAGCGTTAGCCCCGGCGCAGGCGCGTTGGTCCCAGTGTCGATGATGACGCCGTACAAGTATCCTTCTGTCGGAGGATCACTTACGTTAACCGAAGCGGTGGCTGATTGACCGAGATAAGAAACCGTAATGTTTGATTGTCCCGCATTTTCCCCCGACACCAATCCGGCCGTATTCACCGTAGCGGCCGCCAGATTGGACGATCGGTAATCGGCCTGATCCGTTATTGTCTGTGTTGTGTTGTCCGAATAATGGGCCGTGACAATTGTTTGATGTGAGTTTCCTTTGACAAGGGTGTACGACGTTGAATCTAATGTAATGCCAGTTAAGCTTGGTTCTGGACTTGCAGACCATTGGACTTGAACGGGAACGGAAGATGTATATGAAGTGTTACCGGTTCCTAGTTGGCCTTTTTCATTTTCCCCCCAGGTCCAGATCGTCCCATCGTTTTTGAGGGTAATCGCATGAGAGCCGCTGATATCGATCGCCGTTATTCCGCTTAAACCGGTCACTTGAACCGGAGTCGATTTTGTCAAGTGTGTCCCGTCTCCCAGTTGACCGTAGTAATTAAATCCCCAGGTCCAGACGGTCCCATCGTTTTTCAGGGCGATTGTGCTTAGTCCTCCACCTCCAATTGTAGCCACGCCGCTTAAATCGGACACTTGAACTGGATTTGTCCCTCGTGAGATCATCCCGTCACCGAGTTGACCATATTCATAAGAGCCCCAAGTCCAGACGGTCCCATCGTTTTTTAGATGTATCATATGTTCGTACCCGCTTGCAATCGCAGTCAAACCATTTAGTCCGGGCACTTTGACAGGCAACGATGATTCATACATATCTCCGCGATTATAGTTAAAAATGACTTGCCCCCAGAACCAGACCGTTCCATCATCTTTCAGAGCGATCGTATGGAATCGGCTGCATGCAATTGCCGTTATTCTACTTAGGCCGGATACTTGAACAGGAGTCGTTCGAACCGATACTGCCCCGTCTCCGAGGTACCCGGTTCCCCAGGCCCAAACCGTCCCATCGTCTTTTAGAGCCGTCGTATGTGTAGACCCTCCCGCAATTGCAATTATGCCCTTTAATCCCAGTACTTGAACAGGAGCCGATCGATTCGATGTTGTTCCATCTCCCAGTTGGCCGGATGTATTGAGCCCCCAGGTCCACACCGTCCCATCGTTTTTCAGCGCGACTGTATATTCATCCCCTCCGGAAATCGCAATGATCCCATTAACACCGGTTACGTGAACCGGAGTTGATCGATCTGTCATTGTTCCATCTCCGAGTTGGCCATTGGAATTATATCCCCAGGTCCAGACGGTCCCATCGTTTTTTAGCGCTATTGAGTGACGGCCACCGACTGCGACAGATGTAACGGACGCAGATGCAGCCAGATTGGAAGACTGGTAGGTGGCTTGGTTCAAAGCAACGGATGATGCTACCGAAAAATTCGGAAAGCCAGCGAGGAACAAAGATACAATAACAATCAACGAAAAAATTTTCAGACTGCGGTCTTTCATGAGCCCACTCCCTTATCGCTTTTACCTATTTCATTTGATTCGCGATAAAATCCCAACCGCCCTGGATCGGAAGTTTTTTCCCACCTTTGTCATCTTGCGCCGTGTAGCTGAATTGGATGGAACCAACTTGAAACGACACAGTTTCATTCATCATCGAAAATTGATAATTGACGATGGTAACATTGTCGAGATCTATCTTCAAAACAGGAATAGATTGGTCACTGCTCGGTCTGACGAATACTAATTGACCGTTTTTAATATGCTTGCCGGATAGCGAATCCATCATGAGGGGGATAGAAGAACAATCGTAAGCTTTCGATATCACAAACTGATCCATCTCGGCCTTGCCCGTAGCTCCCCCTGCTCCAGATGCGGTGGCGGAAAAGGAATTCGAAACATTGAACTCGACACCGCTGAGTTCGATCCAATTTGCGTATCGAACAGCCTTCGATTCACCACAAATTCCATCCAATTTCAGATAAACATTATAGTTTGATGTTGGAGAGTCTTCGGTTATCGTCGCAGCAATGGCTGTTGTACCGGATCCGATTCCTAACAAGATGACTATCATGATCACCAAGAAATAGGTCCTTACCTTTGTCATGTTTATTCACCCCAATACAAATTGTATCAATCAACTATAATATAGTGTTTATTTGGCTATTTGTACAGAAAAAGATACGTTGTGTATCATATTACAGCAGAATGAGGGTATGAAGATGCTATCCAAGCGGGGAAAAGAAGTGGTGGAACTGTTAGTGAAAGGTTACACGAATCAAGAAATAGCCTGTAGAGACATCAGGGGAATTCTTAACGAAAAGAAAGATGTTTTTTTGAATTTTAGGAGGTTTTTTGCTTTGCTATGAAGATACAATAAATGTCTTTTGTAAAGAAAATGTCTATGATAGTATGACAATAAGATGGTAGATAAATATTCCATGACTGTTTTTAGTAAGGCTCTATTTGAGATGTAAGGCTTCATAACTTTACTTTGGAGAGGGAACTGACATCATGAACGAACAGAGCTTGGAGTTGCACCAAAGGAACAAGTTGATGGTCTATTTGGTTTGGGGTAGTCTGCTTCTTGGTATCGGAGGAGCCTACAGCAGCCTGGACACGATTATTATTTTGTTAATGACAGGTTTGCCCGTAGCTGTGGTATGCACCGTTATGACGGTGGTGAAGAAAGGAATTCCTTATGTCATGTACTTGATCGCAGTGGGATTGGGAGTCATATCCTTTTTCTTTATCCAATCGACAACCTCGATTAGCAATATACTCATTCTATACTTCAGCTTGGCGATTGTATCGTTGTATCACAATTATAGACCGTTGTTGGTGAGCGGTGTGTTAGCCGTCGCGATGACGAATTACTTTCTAGTTACGAAAGATTCATATCAAGAGGCGGACGTCATAGGTTTGAACGTCTTTATCATCCTGGTCACGGCCGCACTGATCGCGCAAAGCCGGATTGGAAGCAAGATGGTGAAGCGCGTGGAGATTAGTAGCGCGGAGTCCGAAACGTCCAGGAAAGAAACGGTCAAAGTGCTGGATGAAGTCAAACAGTCGGTTGAAATATTGGATGCATCCAATTCGAGCATTCAAGAAAGCGCAGGGGCAACCGGCAAAATCGCCAATGAGCTCGTGCTCGCGTTCCAACAATTGGCCGGAGGAATCGAGACGCAAGCGACCAGCGTTTCCGACATCACGACCGCATTGCAAGATGTGAACGAAACGGTCGTTAAGACGAACCAAGCTTCATCCTTAATGAGTGGTAAATCCCGCGAAACGGCGGATATGACTTCACAAGGGAAAGAACAGATGGACGTCCTGTCCAGTACGATGAACGACATCGCCCGCATCGTTTACGATACGTCCACAGTCATGAGCGAAGTCAACGAGCAAAATAACAAAATCGGCGATATCGTGGTGGCTATTTCGGATATTGCCGATCAAACGAATATTTTATCCCTAAATGCGTCCATTGAAGCTGCAAGGGCGGGGGAACACGGCAAAGGTTTCTCCGTCGTATCCACTGAAATCCGCAAGCTTGCGCAGCATTCACAAGACGCGTCATCGGAAATTACGGAAATTCTCAATGTGATTCGGAGCAAAGTGCAGTTGGCGGCTCAAATGGTAGATGACGGCCGAAAGGTCTCGGAATCCGGCATTGTTGTCACCAGCAACGTCGAGCAGCTGTTCGCGAAAATCAACGATAATACCGCAGAAGTATTGGAACAGGCGGAAAATTTGCGAGCGATGAACGAACAATTGCAAGCTTCCTCGCATACGGTCATGGACGAAATGACCTACGTCGCTTCGGTCACCGAACAATCCTCAGCTTCCGTTGAGCAAGTGCTGGCAAGCGCCGAAGAGCAAAACAATCGGGTTGGCGATATCGTGGATAGCATCCGCCAACTTAGTGACCTGACCGGCAAACTCAAAGCCCTCACGAACTGATCGCCCCGACCTAGTTTTCCTGTTAACAATCGAAGTCTCTCAATGTTAGCGTGTCTAACAGTGAGAGGCTTTTTTGTTCTCAAGTAGACTCGAACAGATTCTCCTCACGTGCCTTGCCAAAAAGCCGAAAGAAGGGGTCCTGAGGTAAGATCACGAATAGGATAGATGTCCCCAAATAGGCTTGATTCGATCATAAGCTAACGAGCAGGATGGTTGAAAATATGTCTGACCTTATTATGGCTACTAAACTTTATATCCCGACACCTCGGCCGAAAGCGGTTCTCCGACCACGATTGACCGAAAGGCTCAGCAAGGGTTTATACCGCAAGTTTTCCCTAATTTCCGCACCCGCGGGCTATGGCAAAACGACTTTAGTTTGTGAATGGCTCGCCGACTGCGACCGGCCGGCCGCATGGCTGTCGCTCGAAGAAGGGGACAGCGAACTTACACGCTTTTTAACCTGTATGATCTCTTCTCTACAGACACTTGAGGAGAATATAGGAGAAGGCGTACTTGCTGTGCTTCAAACTCCCCAACTGCCACCGATCGAGTCGATCCTTACCGCTCTTCTTAATGAGATCGCGGCCATTCCGACTCCTTTCATACTTGTTCTTGACGATTATCATGTGGTGAATTCGAAGTCGGTCGATGATGCTGTTTTCTTCCTGCTGGACCATCTTCCCGCTCAGATGCACCTTGTCATGACGACCCGCGAGGGCCCGAGTATTCCATTAGCACGATTGCGGGTTC
This sequence comes from Candidatus Cohnella colombiensis, assembly GCA_029203125.1. GTDB lineage: Bacteria > Bacillota > Bacilli > Paenibacillales > Paenibacillaceae > Cohnella > Cohnella colombiensis. Next base: position 3,600,667 of record CP119317.1, on the reverse strand, counting down.
GGGATCAATTGACCGAGCTGCGAGCAGCCGACATCAGATTTACTCTCTCCGAATCAGAAGATTTTTTGAATCGTATCATGGGTCTTAACCTGTCGTTGGATAAAGTATCATCGTTGGAATCACGCACCGAAGGCTGGGTTGCGGGTTTGCATTTGGCTGCACTTTCCATCCAGGGAGATCATGACGCTGAGCGGCTCATTCAGACTTTCGCCGGAAGCCATCATTTCGTGCTAGATTATCTGATAGAAGAAGTCCTGCAGCGGCTACCCGAAGCCGTTCAAACCTTTTTGCTACGCACATCGATCCTCGACCGTATGTGTGGGTCTCTTTGCGATGACGTTATGCTCGATCCTGCAGTTTCAGGTAAAAAAACTTTAATGGATCTTGAACGCAACAACTTATTCGTCGTGCCCTTGGACAATGAACGGCATTGGTACCGCTACCATCATTTGTTTGCCGATTTACTCCGCAAAAGGCTGCAGGAAAGTCTCGATGGAAGCAATATCGCGGAATTTCATAAACGAGCAAGTGACTGGTATGAAAACAATGGCTTGGAAGTCGAAGCGTTTCGCCATGCCGTGGAATCCCATGACATCGAGCGCTCAGCACGTCTGCTCGAAGGCAAAGGAATGCCGTTGCATCTTCGCGGTGCTGCAGCCATTTCGCT